>NZ_VOJB01000079.1:93210-106549 GCF_007910085.1 Klebsiella sp. ME-303
CTGCCCGCCCCGGTCACTGACTCATGTCAGCTCCCGGGGACGAACAACCTTGCCGCCTCGACGCAGCATGAATGATTTTTTGTATGGTCATGTATAGCGAATGGCGGCGGACAACCCGCCATTCCCTGAAGCAAGGAACTCTTAATGGCGCAACAGAAATCGGTGACCCTGGTGATCAGCCATGTGCTCGACCCGGAGCATGGCCAGCAGTATGAAGCGTGGCTGGGCAAAATTATGCCGATTGCGGCAGAGTTTCCCGGTCATCTTGGCGCAAACGTCATTCGTCCGGCCCCCGGGCAGAATTTATGGAGCGTGATTATTCGCTTCGACACCATTGAGCATCTTTACGCCTGGACCCAGTCGGAGACCCGCCGCCAGCTTGTGGCGGAAATTGCGCCGCTGCTGAGCGAAGGCGATCGTACCGAAGTCCGGACTGAACCGGCCTTCTGGTTTACGCCGCCCGCGGCGAACGTGCGCCAGCCGCGACGCTGGAAGCAATTTTTAATCACCCTGCTGGTGATTTTCCCCAGTACTAATCTGGTGCCATCAATAACCGGAATACTGTTGCCCTCGTTGAAGGGAAGCCTGTTGCTGCATCTGATCAATGATGCCTGTGTGGTCGCGCTGGTGGTCTGGTTCTGGATGCCCATCGTGACCCGTCTGTTTGCTGGCTGGTTAAAGAAAAACTGAGCCAGCCTCCTGAAGGAGTGCGTTATGTCGCAAACTGCCACACTGATCCTGACCCACGGTCGGGTTCATACTCTCGATCGTCAAAATCCCCTGGCCGATGCGGTGGCGATCGCTGACGGTAAAATTCTCGCCGTCGGTAGCCACGATCGGATCATGAGCTTTGCCGCGGACGGGACGCAAATTATCGATCTCAAAGGCCATACGGCGATCCCCGGCCTGAACGACTCCCACCTGCACCTGATCCGCGGCGGCCTGAACTACAATCTGGAGCTGCGCTGGGAGGGGGTTCCCTCGCTGGCGGACGCGCTGCGGATGCTAAAAGATCAGGCCGACCGCACGCCGTCGCCGCAGTGGGTGCGGGTGGTCGGCGGCTGGAGCGAGTTCCAGTTCGCCGAACGGCGGATGCCGACGCTGGAGGAGCTTAACGATGCGGCGCCGGATACGCCGGTATTTGTCCTGCATCTGTACGATCGCGCATTGCTAAACCGCGCGGCGCTGAAGGCGGTGGGCTACACCAAAGAGACCCCGGATCCGGCGGGCGGCGAGATCGTTCGCGACGGTAACGGCAACCCGACCGGGATGCTGATCGCCAAACCCAATGCGATGATCCTCTACTCGACGCTGGCCAAAGGGCCGAAGCTGCCGCTGGAACTTCAGGTCAACTCAACGCGGCAGTTTATGCGCGAGCTCAATCGTCTGGGGCTGACCAGCGCTATTGATGCCGGGGGCGGTTTTCAGAACTACCCGGAAGATTATGAAATTATTGAACAGCTGCACGCCAAAGAGCAGATGACCGTACGTATCGCCTATAACCTGTTTACCCAGCGGCCTAAGCAGGAGCTGGAAGATTTTGAGCGCTGGACCGATATGCTCAAGCCGGGACAGGGCACCGATTTTTACCGCGCCAACGGCGCCGGGGAGATGCTGGTTTTCTCGGCGGCGGATTTCGAAGACTTCCTCCAGCCGCGTCCGGATCTGCCGGAAGGGATGGAAGATGAGCTGGAGCGGGTGGTGCGCCATCTGGTTGAACACCGCTGGCCGTTCCGCCTGCACGCCACCTATGATGAATCCATCAGCCGGATGCTCGACGTCTTCGAGAAGGTGAATCGCGATATTCCGTTCAACGGGCTGCACTGGTTCTTCGATCATGCGGAAACCATCACCGAGCGCAATATCGAACGCGTTAAAGCGCTGGGCGGCGGCATTGCCGTACAGCACCGTATGGCTTTCCAGGGCGAATATTTTGTCGACCGCTACGGTAAAGACGCGGTCAAACATACGCCGCCGGTCGCGAAAATGCTCGAACTGGAGGTTCCGGTGGGTCTGGGGACGGATGCCACCCGCGTGGCGAGCTACAATCCGTGGACCGCGCTTTACTGGCTGGTATCAGGGCGTACCGTCGGCGGGATGGCGATGTACGACGACAGCAACCGCCTGCCGCGCGACGTGGCGCTGGAGCTGTGGACGGCGGGAAGCGCGTGGTTTTCCAGCGAGCAGGGCAAGAAAGGGCGCATTGAGCAAGGCCAGCTTGCCGACCTGGTGGTGCTGTCGAAAGACTACTTCAGCGTCGCGGAAGAGGAAATCAAGGGGATCGAGTCGGTGCTGACGGTGGTGGACGGCAAGGTGGTGTACGCGGCGGGACACTTTTCGCCGCTGGCGCCGCCGCCTATTCCGGTGCTGCCCGAGTGGTCGCCGGTGGTGAAAGTTCCGGGCCATTACCGTTCCGCGCCGCCGACGGCCGCGAATATCGGCGCGATAGTTCAGATGCACCAGTGCTGCGGCAGCTGCGGCGTACATGGGCATCAGCATGATATTGCGCGCAAATCGGCGATTCCGGTTGCCGATGAGCAGGCGTTCTGGGGCGTACTCGGCTGCTCCTGCTTTGCTTTTTAGCGCGACGGGCGCTTATTAGTACCGGTAGGCCAATGAGAGCATCAACGCCCTCATTGGCCTTTTTCATTTTCTCGGATAGCGCTGATAAGACAATGTGTGTCATTCTGCTCCCTCTTCAAACAGTGAAGGTGAGAACATGGATGATCTACTGATCTTTGGCGCTGTGATTTTATTCTGCGGGCTGGTGGTTGGGCCGCTCGTGGCGATTGCCGCGCTCAGGCGCAGCGCGGCGGTCCGTGTGGAACTGGCGGCTTTGCAGCGTCGGGTTGAGGAGCTTGAGCTGCGCGGCGTTGCGCAGGCACCGGTGGCGGAGACAAGTGGCGTCGTGCCGACTGCTCCGGAAGTCGTTGCTTCTGTTGACGCAACAGCGCTGGTAGAACATGAGTCATCACCGGCGCCCGTGGCGGAAGCCGTTGACCCATGGCTTTCGCAGCCGAAGCCAACGCCGAAGCCGGAGCAGATGGCGAAATCGGCTCCTGAAACCGAACAACCTTCCGCGTTTGGCGGGATGGTATCGTCATTGGTTCGTTGGTTTATGCAGGGTAACCCGCTGGCGAAGCTCGGGATCCTGCTGCTGTTTCTTGGCCTCTCCTTTCTGCTGCGCTATACCGTGGAACACGCTCTTTTCCCCCTCGAGTTGCGTCTGGTCGCGGCGTCGTTGTTCGCCATTGTCCTGCTGGCTGTCGGATGGCGATTGCGGCATAAGCAACCGATGTACGCCCTGATCTTGCAGGGTGGGGCAACGGGGGCGCTCTATCTCACCGTTTTTGGCGCCTTTCGCCTGTGGCAGATGCTGCCGATGACCCTGGCGTTTGCGCTGCTGGTGGTGATTTGCGCGGCGAGCGTAGGGCTGGCGATTGTGCAAAAAGCGCTCAGCCTGGCCATGCTGGCGAGTCTTGGCGGTTATCTTGCGCCGCTGCTGCTCTCTACCGGCGGCGGCAGTCATGTGGCGTTGTTCTCATTCTATCTTCTGCTGTCGGTGGGCATTCTTGCCATCAGCATCCGCCAGCACTGGCGGGAGCTTAATCTGCTTGGCCTGCTGTTTACCTTTGGCGTCGGTGGCCTGTGGGGGCTGAATGAATATCGGCCAGAGTATTACCTGAGCTGCCAGCTGTTCTTAATCGCCAATACGATTATTTTTGGCGTGTTAAGCGTGGCGCTGTCGCTGCGGGCGCAGGAAAAGGGTAAGCAGATTATTGACGGCGTTCTGCTGTTTGCACCGCCGCTGGTCGGCTTTGGTATGCAGTACGCTATCACCCGGCATATGGAATACGGTCCGGCGCTCAGCGCGCTGGGCTACGGTGGCTTCTATCTGGCTTTAGCCTGGCTGGCACTGCGTCGCTACCCCTCTTTAGGGAAGCCGCTGGTACTGGCCGCGCTGGCGCTCGGCGGCGCATTTACCACCCTTGCTATTCCCCTTGCGCTTTCGGCTCGCTGGACCGCGATGGCCTGGTCGCTGGAGGGGCTCGGGATCCTCTGGCTGGGCGTGCAACAGCAGCAGCGGCGTATGAGCTATAGTGGGACTGCGCTACTCTTTTTGGCGGTTGGCAGCGCGCTCTGGGCGCAGGCAAATGACGCCACGCCGCTTTCTTTGCTGCTGATTTTCGCTGTACTCAGTCTTAGCTGGCTGGTCGCCGCCTGGCTGTGGCGAAGCATTGAAGTGCACGCCAGTGGAGGACTGCTTTTGGGCGGGCTACTGTTCTGGGTGGTGGCGCTTGTCGGCGCATCGCAGCTGGCGTTGAGTAAAGACTCGCAGATTATATTTGGCGTGCTGGCGACGCTGGCCGCGTCGGTATGGTGCTGGCGCGCGGTCGCTGCGCGTTTAGTCTGGCAAGAGCTGGATGCCAGCAAATGGTTGTTGTGGCCAATGATGCTGATAGTGCTGTTTTATCAGCTATCCCAACGGCAGATTTTCGCTGCTGGCTGGCAAAATCTGGCCTGGTGCGCGGCGCTGCCCGCGGCGGTGGCGCTGCTCTGGCGTGATGGGCCTTCGCTCCCGCCGCGCATAAACAGGCTCGCCCACCTGTCGCTGTTCTGGATGGTGTTGCTGGCGCTGGCGATGGAGCTGTTTTGGTTTACCCGGGATTTGCCGTGGGGCATGTCGGCCTGGGCGAGTGGATTAATGATGGCGGCAGGCGGGGGGCTGATCTTCCTTGTCTCTGAAGCCGTTCATCGGCAAATATGGCCATTCCGGGTATGGCCTGGGCTGTATGCCTCTCAGGCCATGATACCGGTGGCGGTTGCGCTGGGATGCCTGCTAACGCTGACGAACGTGCAGGATGGTACGGTCTACGGTCAGACCTATTTGCCGTTGATTAACCCGCTGGAAGAGGGCGCCGCTTTTGCGCTGCTTGGGCTGACGATATTTTATCGCGTTTCGCGGCGTTATTTTCCGCTGCAGCTATCGGTATGCCGCCCCTGGCCCGCGGTTGCGCTGCTGGCGCTCGGCTTCTGGTGGCTGAATGGCCTGCTGCTGCGCGCCCTGGCCTGGTACGGCGAGGTGGCCTGGAATATAGAGGCGCTGTGGCATTCGCGCTTAATTCAGACCACTTTCGCTCTGGTCTGGACGCTGGCGGCGCTGGCGGTCATGCTGCGTGCGACGCGGCGACACTCCCGCCGCGAATGGCTGTGCGGCGCGGCGTTGTTAGGCGTTGTCATTGTGAAACTCATGCTGGTGGACAGCGCGCGCGGCGGCGGGCTGGCGCGCGCTGTCGCGTTTATCGGCGTGGCTATTTTGGTGCTGATCGTCGGGTATTTTTCCCCGTTACCGCCCAAAGCAGGAGAAGAAAAATGAAATGGATGAAAGCGGTGTTATGCTGCGTGCTGCTGGGCGTGACGGGCGCGGCTGTCAGCGGCGATGAAGCGCGAGAAAAACCACTGGACTATATGCAGGGGATGATGCTGGAAACCACCGGCGCGTCGCCCTGGTATCGCGTCGAGCTTTCCCCGCTGCTCTATCAGGGGACGGCGTGGCCTGACCTGCGCGATGTGCGGGTATTTAACCATCAGGGAGAGACCGTACCGTTCGCGCTGCAGGTGCAGAAGGCGCAGCCCGTTACGCCTGAAGCGATGACGCTGCGGCTTTTCCCTCTGGAGATGTCGCCGGTTCCGCCGCGCGAAGAGGGGCGACGCGGCGGAGAATCGCTGGTCCTGCGTTCAACAACGGGGATCGAAATTCATCTGGAAACCGATGATGCGAAGGCGCTCGGGCAGAGCTACTTACTGACGCTACCGGCGGAGAAAACGGACGCGTTTGCGCTGGCTCAGCTGCGGCTGAACTGGGCGGCGCTGGCGGGCAGCTGGCAGGGGAAAGCGTCGGTCTATTCCAGTCGGGATTTGAAGTACTGGCGCCCTGTCCAGGAGGATGCGCCCCTTATGGATCTGGCGCGCGATAGCGATCGTTTGAAAATGGATACCATAAGCGCTGACCTGACGCTCTCCGCGGACGGGAATCGTTACCTGCTGGTGCTCCTCGATTCGCAAAGCAAGGCGGTCGTGTTAAATAGCGTGACGGCCCTGGCCGAACGCAGAGAGCCCGAGTCTACGCGCATTGAGCTTGATGCGCAGGCGAACAAGATTTCAGATGAGGAAGCCGTTTGGCGCTGGGCCCGGCCTCAGCCGCTGACTTCGCTCAGGATATCGATGGCCAGCGAAGGGGTTCTGCCGGTCGCGCTCTCCTGGCGCAGCGGCGAAAAAGAAGCCTGGCAGCCGCTGACCAAAACCGTGCTGTATCGACTGGACGGCAAGCGTTCGGAGGATATTCAACTTTCAGCCCAGCCGGTTGAAGCGGTGCGGATCACAACGATTAACGCCCGATTACCGACGTCGCTGCCCGCGATAAGCGGTGCGCGAGACAAATACCAGCTGATTTTTAATACCCAGGGAAAAGGGCCTTATATGCTGGCCTGGGGCAACCGGGCGGCGCCAAAGGCAGATGTCGCCATGGACATGCTGATACCGGCGTCGCTGCGCAAAACGCAGGCTGTAAGCGATCTACCGCTGGCCGTCGCGCAGGAGAGCGTCACCCTCGGCGGTGAAGCGCGGTTGACGGCGACGTCGGCTACCGAGCAGCAAAGCGGCTGGAAAACGCTGCTGGTATGGGGAGCGCTAATAGTGGGCGTCCTGGTGCTGGCGCTGATGGCGTGGCGAATCTGGCGCGAAGTGAAAAAAAGCGGCTCCGTATAAAACAAAAAAGGCTCGCATCTGCGAGCCTTTTGCCGAACGTACGCCGATTACAGGCTGGATACGTTCTCGGTCAGGTATTTAGCGACGCCTTCCGGAGAAGCGGCCATACCTTCTTTTCCTTTTTCCCACTGCGCCGGACAAACTTCGCCGTGCTCTTCGTGGAACTGCAGCGCGTCAACCATACGCAGCATTTCGTCGATGTTACGGCCCAGCGGCAGGTCGTTAACCACCTGGTGACGAACAACGCCGTTGGCGTCGATCAGGAAGGAACCACGCAGGGCAACGCCTTCGTCCGGGTGCTCAATACCGTACGCTTTCTGGATTTCGCGTTTGATGTCAGCAACCATGGCGTATTTAACCGGGCCGATGCCGCCCTGGTCTACCGGGGTGTTACGCCACGCGTTGTGGACGAACTCGGAGTCAAAAGAAACGCCAACCACTTCTACGCCGCGTTTCTGGAATTCTTCGTAGCGCTTATCGAACGCGATCAGTTCAGACGGGCAAACGAAGGTGAAGTCCATCGGCCAGAAGAACAGAACGGTGGCTTTACCGCTGGTGTGCTGTTTGAAGTTGAATTTCTCAACGATTTCGCCGTTACCTAAAACCGCTGCCGCGGTGAAGTCCGGAGCCTGACGAGTAACCAGAACCATATGATTCTCCTGTTAATACTAAGGTTAATTGGAACGCAACGCGGGCAAGTATAGGGAGAGGCGCCGGCGAACTCAACGCGACGCTGACAATCGATGAGATAGGTTTTGCCTATCAATCGTTATTTGAAACGGCTATTCAGAATAGTCTTTTGCCAAAAAAGCGCAATCTTTTACAGTTCACCTTTTTTCGCCTGCGCCATCATCTGCGGGTAGAAGCGCCAGAACTGCTGCTCAAGACGATCGTAATGGGTATCCAGATCCTGCCAGGAGTCGCGCAGGGCGTCCAGCCGCGGACGGCGGCTGGCCATACCGTTCAGAACCCGCTGAATAAACGCCATATCCCGATAGCGTTCAAGCCAGCGCTCTGACCACAGGTATTCGTTGAGATTGACAAAACGCGGCGGGGAATCGGGCAAAATAAACGAGACCTGGGCGTGGGCGTAGCGGACAAACTCCGGCAGCGGCAGCTCGGGCGACAGCTGCGTCCAGTGGCGTGATAAGAAATGGTCCCACATCACATCCAGCGTAATTGGCGCGACCCGGCGCGTTTCGGGACGAAACCACCCTTTGGCTTCGGTGACTTCGGGCAGGTTATCCGTCAGTACATCGATCCGGCGGTGCATAAAAATGCCCTCCACGACGTCAGCGGGCCACTCGCCGGCGGGGTCGCCGCGAACGAAATCGGCCAGTAAATTACCGGAAAGGGAGCTGTCAGCGAGATGGGCGAGGTGCAGGTGTGCGAGAAAATTCATGCGATTCGTTATCCGGATACGGCTAGTTGTTGCAGCGAAGAGGTGTGAGCACTAGACTAAGCCGCCTGTTTTTAAGTCATGAGTATATGCCATGCGCGTCGCCGATTTCTCCTTTGAATTACCCGAATCCCTGATTGCCCACTATCCCATGCCCGAGCGCAGCAGCTGCCGCTTGCTGTCATTAGACGGGCCGACGGGCGCGCTGACGCACGGTACTTTCACCGATTTACTCGACAAGCTCAACCCTGGCGATCTGCTGGTTTTTAATAATACCCGCGTGATCCCGGCCCGCCTGTTTGGCCGTAAAGCCAGCGGCGGCAAGATTGAGGTGCTGGTCGAGCGCATGCTCGATGATAAACGTATTCTGGCACATATTCGCGCGTCTAAAGCGCCGAAACCGGGCGCGGCGCTGCTGCTCGGCGACGATGAAAGCATTAAAGCGACCATGGTTGCGCGCCACGACGCGCTGTTTGAAGTTGAGTTCGACGACGCGCGCAGCGTGCTGGACATTCTCAACGCTATCGGCCATATGCCGCTGCCGCCGTACATCGATCGTCCTGACGAAGACGCCGACCGCGAGCTGTATCAGACCGTATACAGCGAAAAACCGGGCGCCGTTGCGGCGCCAACCGCCGGCCTGCACTTTGACCAGCCGATGCTGGCGAAGCTTCGCGAAAAGGGCGTTGAGATGGCGTTCGTCACGCTGCACGTGGGGGCAGGAACCTTCCAGCCGGTACGCGTAGACAGCATTGAAGAGCATATTATGCACTCTGAATATGCGGAAGTGCCGCAGGAGGTGGTCGATGCGGTGCTGGCGGCAAAAGCGCGCGGCAGCCGGGTGATTGCGGTGGGCACGACCTCGGTGCGTTCGCTGGAAAGCGCGGCGCAGACGGCGAAAAACGACCTGATTGAGCCTTTCTTCGGCGATACGCAGATTTTCATCTACCCGGGCTATCAGTACAAAGTCATTGATGCGCTGGTGACCAACTTCCATCTGCCTGAATCCACGCTGATTATGCTGGTTTCCGCATTTGCCGGCTATCAGCACACCATGAACGCCTATAAGGCTGCGGTAGAACAAAAATATCGCTTTTTTAGCTACGGGGACGCGATGTTTATCACGTACAATCCGCAGGCTATTTTTGAGCGCCCATAAGAAGGCTGTCGCGCTGGTTATTTTGACGCCTTCAGGAATTTATTAGCTATGGAATCATTCCGTAGCGAGTCGTTAAACGTCAGACTGTTTTTCTGACGCGGGAGTGATAATGAAATTTGAGTTAGATACCACCGATGGTCGCGCGCGCCGCGGCCGTCTTGTGTTTGAGCGCGGCGTCGTTGAAACGCCAGCCTTTATGCCGGTTGGCACCTATGGCACCGTGAAAGGGATGACGCCGGAAGAAGTTGAAGCGACCGGCGCGCAAATCATCCTCGGCAACACCTTCCATCTGTGGCTGCGTCCTGGTCAGGAGATCATGAAGCTGCACGGCGATCTGCACGACTTTATGCAGTGGAAAGGACCGATCCTCACCGACTCCGGCGGCTTCCAGGTCTTCAGCCTCGGCGATATTCGCAAAATCACCGAGCAGGGCGTGCACTTCCGCAACCCGATCAACGGCGATCCGATTTTCCTCGATCCGGAAAAATCCATGGAGATTCAGTACGATCTCGGTTCCGATATCGTGATGATCTTCGACGAATGTACGCCGTATCCGGCGGACTGGGATTACGCTAAGCGCTCAATGGAAATGTCCCTGCGCTGGGCGAAGCGCAGCCGCGATCGGTTTGACGGTCTGGGCAACAAAAACGCGCTGTTTGGCATCATTCAGGGCAGCGTTTACGAAGATTTACGTGATATCTCTGTTAAAGGTCTGGTAGAGATTGGCTTTGATGGCTACGCTGTCGGCGGTTTGGCTGTCGGCGAGCCGAAGGAAGATATGCACCGTATTCTGGAGCACGTCTGCCCGCAGATCCCGGCCGACAAGCCGCGATACCTGATGGGCGTCGGTAAGCCGGAAGATCTGGTTGAAGGGGTGCGTCGCGGGATCGATATGTTCGACTGCGTCATGCCGACGCGCAATGCGCGCAACGGCCACCTGTTCGTCACCGACGGCGTGGTGAAAATCCGTAACGCGAAGCACAAGAGCGATACTTCGCCGCTGGATGCAGAATGTGATTGCTACACCTGTCGCAACTATTCACGCGCTTACTTGCATCATCTTGACCGTTGCAACGAAATATTGGGCGCGCGACTCAATACCATTCATAACCTGCGATACTATCAGCGCTTAATGGCTGGTTTACGCAAGGCTATTGAAGAGGGTAAATTAGAGAGCTTCGTGACCGATTTTTACCAACGTCAGGGTCGAACCGTTCCACCTTTGAACGTTGACTAATTTTAATAATGAGGGAATTTCAATGAGCTTTTTTATTTCTGATGCGGTAGCAGCAACCGGTGGCGCGGCGCAGGGCAGCCCGATGTCTCTGATCCTGATGCTGGTGGTGTTTGGTCTGATTTTTTACTTCATGATCCTGCGCCCACAGCAGAAACGCACCAAGGAACATAAAAACCTGATGAACTCCATTGCCAAAGGCGATGAAGTACTGACCAACGGTGGCCTGGTTGGGCGCGTCACTAAAGTCGCGGAAAGCGGCTACATCGCTATCGCGCTGAACGATACCACTGAAGTGGTTATCAAACGTGACTTCGTAGCTGCCGTTCTGCCGAAAGGCACCATGAAGGCGCTGTAATTACCCATTTTCCCTAAGGGAACTGCCGTGTTAAACCGTTATCCTTTGTGGAAGTACGTCATGCTGGTCGTCGTCATTGTCGTCGGCTTAGTGTATGCGCTTCCCAACCTGTATGGTGAGGATCCGGCCGTTCAAATCACTGGCGCGCGCGGCGTCGCCGCCAGTGAGCAAACGCTGATCCAGGTCCAGAAAACACTACAAGAAGAAAAAATTACCGCGAAGTCTGTGGCACTGGAAGAGGGCGCAATTCTTGCGCGCTTCGACACCACTGATATCCAGCTGCGCGCGCGCGAAGCGCTGATGGGCGTACTGGGTGACAAATACGTCGTGGCGCTTAACCTTGCTCCGGCAACCCCGCGCTGGCTGGCGGCCCTGTATGCCGAGCCGATGAAGCTGGGTCTTGATCTGCGCGGCGGCGTGCACTTCCTGATGGAAGTCGACATGGACACCGCGCTGGGCAAACTGCAGGAACAAAATATCGACAGCCTGCGCAGCGAGCTGCGTGATAAAGGCATTCCTTACGCGACCGTGCGTAAAGAAGACAACTATGGCCTGAGCATCGCTTTCCGCGACAGCGCCGCGCGCGACCAGGCTATCTCATACCTTAGCCCTCGTCACCGCGATCTGGTTATCTCCTCTCAGGGCAGCACTGGCCTGAAAGCCGTGATGACCGACGACCGTCTGAAAGAAGCCCGCGAATATGCCGTTCAGCAGAACATCAATATCCTGCGTAACCGTGTAAACCAGCTGGGCGTTGCCGAACCTCTGGTTCAGCGTCAGGGCGCCGACCGTATTGTGGTTGAACTGCCGGGTATCCAGGACACCGCGCGTGCGAAAGAGATCCTCGGCGCGACCGCGACCCTGGAATTCCGTCTGGTTAACACTAACGTTGATAGCGCCGCGGCGGCCGCCGGTCGCGTTCCGGGCGACTCGGAAGTTAAATATACCCGCGAAGGCCAGCCGGTTGTGCTGTACAAGCGCGTCATCCTCACCGGTGACCACATCACCGACTCGACGTCGAGCATGGATGAGTACAACCAGGCGCAGGTTAACATCTCCCTGGATAGCGCTGGCGGCAACATCATGTCTAACTTCACCAAGGACAACATCGGTAAACCGATGGCGACCCTGTTTGTGGAGTACAAAGACAGCGGGAAGAAAGATGCCAGCGGGCGCGCGATTCTGGCGAAAGAGGAAGAGGTGATTAACATCGCCAACATCCAGTCTCGTCTGGGTAACAGCTTCCGTATTACCGGCATCAGCAACCCGACCGAAGCGCGCCAGCTCTCCCTGCTGCTGCGTGCAGGCGCGCTGATTGCGCCGATTCAGATTGTTGAAGAACGGACCATCGGTCCAACCCTCGGTATGCAGAACATCAAGCAGGGCCTGGAAGCGTGTCTGGCCGGTCTGGTGGTCTCTATCCTGTTTATGATCTTCTTCTACAAGAAGTTCGGCCTGATTGCGACCTCTGCGCTGGTGGCTAACCTGGTGCTGATTGTCGGCATTATGTCCCTGATTCCGGGGGCGACGCTGACCATGCCGGGGATTGCGGGGATCGTGTTAACCCTTGCGGTGGCGGTCGATGCGAACGTTCTGATTAACGAACGTATTAAAGAAGAGCTGAGCAACGGGCGCTCCGTGCAGCAGGCGATTGACGAAGGTTATCGCGGCGCGTTCAGCTCCATCTTTGATGCCAACATTACGACGCTTATCAAAGTCATTATCCTGTACGCGGTCGGTACCGGTGCCATTAAAGGGTTTGCGATTACCACCGGTATCGGTATTGCGACCTCAATGTTTACCGCTATCGTCGGCACCCGTGCCATCGTGAACCTGCTGTACGGCGGCAAGCGCGTTAAAAAGCTGTCTATCTGAGGAGTGCGTTGTGGCACAGGAATATACTGTTGAACNGGCCGGTCTGGTGGTCTCTATCCTGTTCATGATCCTCTTCTATAAGAAGTTCGGCCTGATTGCGACCTCGGCGCTGATTGCCAACCTGATACTGATTGTCGGCATTATGTCCCTGATCCCGGGGGCGACGCTGACCATGCCGGGCATCGCGGGGATCGTGTTAACCCTGGCGGTGGCGGTCGATGCTAACGTTCTGATCAACGAGCGTATCAAAGAAGAGCTGAGCAACGGGCGTACCGTTCAGCAGGCGATTGACGAAGGTTATCGCGGCGCGTTCAGCTCGATCTTCGACGCCAACGTGACGACGCTTATCAAAGTGATCATCCTGTACGCGGTCGGTACCGGTGCCATTAAAGGGTTTGCGATTACCACCGGTATCGGTATCGCGACCTCAATGTTTACCGCTATCGTCGGCACCCGTGCCATCGTGAACCTGCTGTACGGCGGCAAGCGCGTTAAAAAGCTGTCTATCTGAGGAGTGCGTTGTGGCACAGGAATATACTGTTGAAC
>NZ_VOJB01000079.1:106598-144983 GCF_007910085.1 Klebsiella sp. ME-303
AATTGAACCACGGCCGTAAAGTCTGGGACTTTATGCGCTGGGACTACTGGGCTTTCGGCATTTCAGGTTTTCTGCTGATTTTGTCCATCGCTATTATTGGCGTGCGCGGGTTTAACTGGGGTCTGGATTTCACCGGCGGTACGGTGATTGAGATCACCCTCGAAAAACCTGTCGATATGGACCAGGTGCGTCAGTCGCTGCAGAAGGCGGGCTTTGAAGAGCCGCAGCTGCAAAACTTCGGCAGCAGCCGCGACATCATGGTGCGTATGCCGCCGGTGCATGACGCCAACGGCAGCCAGGAGCTGGGCAGCAAGGTCGTTAGCGTGATTAACGACTCGACCAGCCAGAACGCGACGGTCAAACGTATTGAGTTTGTGGGGCCGAGCGTTGGCGCGGACCTTGCGCAGACCGGCGCGCTGGCGCTGATAGCCGCGCTGGTGTGTATCCTGATCTACGTCGGCTTCCGCTTTGAGTGGCGTCTGGCGGCAGGGGTGGTTATCGCGCTGGCGCACGACGTGGTGATCACCATGGGCGTGCTGTCGCTACTGCATATCGAGATCGACCTGACCATTGTGGCCTCGTTGATGTCGGTTATCGGCTACTCGCTGAACGACAGTATCGTGGTATCCGACCGTATTCGTGAAAACTTCCGCAAGATTCGCCGCGGTACGCCGTACGAAATCTTTAACGTGTCGTTGACGCAAACGCTGCACCGTACCTTGATCACCTCCGGAACGACCTTGATGGTTATCCTGATGCTGTACCTCTTCGGCGGTCCGATTCTGGAAGGCTTCTCGCTGACCATGCTGATCGGTGTCTCCATCGGTACGGCTTCTTCTATCTACGTCGCGTCCGCGCTGGCGCTGAAGCTGGGCATGAAGCGCGAGCACATGCTGCAGCAGAAAGTCGAGAAAGAAGGGGCGGATCAGCCGTCAATTCTGCCGTAAGGCAATCGCGTAGCGATAAAACGAATCCCGGTCGCAAGGCCGGGATTTTTTTATTACAGCCGCCCGGATTTTGGTTACTCTCCCGTATCAGCACGCAATGACATGGAGAAATGCCGATGGCTGTCGTAACGCTTTCCACCGTTCCTCAACCCCCGCTCTGGCACGATGTGCCTTCCGTTACGCTTAACGACGACACGCTGCGGCTGCGCAAGTCCAGGGTGCTGGCAAATATGCGTCAGTCCGGCGTAGACACGCTTATTGTCTATGCCGACAAAGAGCACGGCGGCAACTTTGAGTATCTCACCGGCTTTATTCCCCGTTTCGAAGAGGCGCTGCTGGTGCTGCATCGGGACGGCGAGGCGGTGCTGGTGCTGGGTAACGAGAATCTCAAGCTGGCAGGCCATGCCCGGCTGGAAAACCGTGTGATTCACGCCCCGTGGTTTTCGCTGCCCAATCAGCCGATGGAAACCGGTAAAACGCTGGCTCAGCGGCTTCAGGAGGCGGGCGTTGCGGCGGAAAAACGAATTGGCCTGGCGGGCTGGAAGCTCTTTACCGGCGCGGCGGATGACCGCGCGCAGATGTTCGATCTGCCTGCTTTTATCGTGGATGCTATTCGCCAGGCCGCCGGCCCGCAGGCAAGATTAACTAACGCCACCGGCATTTTTATCGACCCGGCAAGCGGAGCGCGAGTCACCAATAATGCCAACGAGCTGGCGCACTATGAGTACGGCGCAAATCTGGCTTCCACCGCGATTCTCACCGCGCTTAACGCCGTTGCGCCGGGTAAAACGGAAAAGCAAATCGGCGCGCTGCTGGCGGCGGAAGGGCAGCCTAATAGCGTGGTGATGATTGCCGCTACCGGCGAGCGCTTCGCCTGGGCGAATCTCTATCCGGGCGATAAGGTGATTCAGCGCGGAGATAAATTCTCGCTGACCACCGGCTTCAAAGGCGGCCTGAGCAGCCGCGCCGCCTACGTGGTGGCCGATGAGAGCGAACTGGCGCCCGAGGTGGCTGATTATCTCGAGGTCGTGGCGAAGCCCTATTTCAACGCGGTGGTGAACTGGCTGGAAAATCTGCGCATCGGCATGCGCGGCGGCGATATGTATACGCTGATAGAGCAGGCGTTGCCGAAGGCGGAATATCACTGGCACCTGAATCCGGGGCATCTGGTCGCGGATGAGGAGTGGCTCTGTTCGCCCATTGGCCCCCATTCAACCGCCTGCCTGCAAAGCGGGATGATACTGCAAATCGACATCATTCCTTCCCGCCCGGGCTACGGCGGCGCAAGCATTGAAGATACCGTGGCGCTTGCCGATAGCGCGTTGCGTCGGGAGCTGGCGCAGCGCTATCCCGAACTCTGGCAGCGTATCGTCGCCCGGCGCTTGTATATCGGCGAGCAGCTTGGCATTGTGCTTCCTGAAGAGGTGCTGCCATTTTCCAGTACCGTGGGATACCTGCGTCCGTGGCTGCTGAGTCCCGAGCGCGCGCTGGTGTGCGCACCATACTGACACAATGCTGTCAGTAGGCCTGTCTTACACTCCTCCTGAACCCAAACAATGGACAGGAGGATGTATGAACAACGTAATTAACTGGTTTGAGATCCCGGTTGCGGAGATGGATCGTGCCGTGGCGTTTTACGAGCCGGTGATGCAGGTGACGCTGCGTCGGGAAAAAATGGATTGCATCGAGATGGCCGTTTTCCCGCATGAGGATCCGGCTCCCGGCGGCGCGCTGGCAAAGTTCGATGGCGTTAAGCCCTCCGATCAGGGATGTATTATCTATCTGCATACTGACAATCTGGCGGCCACGCTCGATCGCGTCAACTCGGCGGGCGGAAGCTGCGTGTTTGGCCCCCTTGAGCTGGCGGACGATATCGGCACGATTGCCCTTTTTATTGATAGCGAGGGTAATCGGATTGGCCTTCACCAACCCGCGTAAATGAGACAACAGAAATGAGCCGACGCGCCGACCGCCTTTTTCAAATCGTCCAGATCCTGCGCGGGAGGAGATTAACCACCGCCGGGCTGCTGGCCGAGCGGCTCGGCGTGTCAGAGCGCACCATCTACCGCGACATTCGCGACCTCTCGCTCTCCGGCGTCCCGGTTGAGGGGGAAGCAGGGAGCGGCTACCGGCTGCTGGCGGGCTATGACCTACCGCCGCTGATGCTGACAACTCAGGAATCGGAAGCGCTGATGGCCGCTATACGGCTGCTGCAAACCTGGGGCGGCGCCTCGCTGTCCCAGGCGCTGGAGTCGGCGCAGGAAAAAGTGCTGGCCATTTTGCCTGCCGAGAGCCGGCGTAAGGCGGAGCAGTCGCGCGTGTTCGCACCGGACTTTGGTGCACAGGGCTATAGTAAAGATCAGTTTGATATAGTGCATCGGGCAGTCTCCGCCCAGCAGGCGCTGGGGCTGCGCTATCGCGATGAAGCGGGAAACGTGTCGCAGCGTGACGTACTGCCGCTGGGGCTTTTTTTCTGGGGCGAGCGCTGGCTGCTGGTGACCTGGTGCGAACTGCGGGAAGATTATCGCTGTTTTCGCCTCGACCGCTGTCTGGAGATTTCCGCCACCGGGCGTCATTTCAGCGAACGAGCCGATCGCTCATTGAGTGATTTCTTGCGTAAGGTGAGATGCGAAGAGCGTTAGCTTTTATGATCCCCGGCGTAGTTGCCGGGGATCATCGAGCCGATTAGAAGTTGTAGCCGACCACGAAGTAACCACCCCAGCCGGTAGAGCGGACGTTAAAGTCGCCGTCGCCGAAGTTCAGCTTCGCGTCATCCGCCCACTGGCCGCCGTTGTGGAAGTAACGCGCCACGACGGAGTAGTGCCAGTGATCGTAGTTCAGCGCCAGGATATGGCTGGACGCGATGGAGTTGCTGGTGCGTGAATGCTTACCGTTCAAATCATAAGCGTTGTCATCGCCCAGATCGGAGCCCCAGTCAAAGTTGGTGAAGCCGATATAGCTCAGTGAACCGCCCCACAGGTCGGTCAGCGGCACGAAGTATTTCACTTTGAAGCGGTAGCCGTCCCACTCGTTCTCGTTTGATGCGCCATAGTTTTGCCACTGATATTTCGCATAGACGTTGAGCGAGAGGCTCATCGGCAGGCCGGTATCGATATCGGTACCCAGACCCATATACCAGGTGCTCTGACGACCGGACTTGTTGCGGCCCATGTCGTAGATATAGTTGTTAGCGAAATACCACTCTTTGAACGGGCCGAAGCTGAGGTCGGTACCGGTCAGTTTGTCGATGGAGAAGCGCGGCTCAATTTCCATAAACAGCGGAGAACCGTGGTTCCAGATACCCTTCGCGTTGGTGTTACCACCGAAGAATACCGGCGCATCCATATAGCCATAGAAATCAAACCAGTCTTTCTTGGCGAACGCTTCATATTCCAGATAAGTATCGTTACGGATCTGCGGCCCAAAACGAGTGTGGTAGCTACCCACCACGTTTACACTCTGGTGCCACCAATCAGACAGGTATTGCGGTTTGTCGTTTTCTGCCGCGCTGGCAGAGAAAGATGCGGAGAGCGCCAGAGCTGCGCCGGCTGCCAGTAATGTTTTTTTCATAATGATGCCACTGTTTAAATTAAGCCTGAAGGCGTTAAAAGAAGCGCCGAAGCGTTTCTAAATATTTCGTATTTCTGTGGCGTCTATTATAGGAATCATTGCTCACAAAAATATGTGTTGTTTCACATAACGAACATATGCGTAATCGATTGCGTTCACGATTTTATGCATTTCTTGCGGGAATGCCACCGAAATTCATAAATTCTGGCAATTTTTAGTGAACTGAATGGAAAATCTGTAAGTGGATTAGCATGAGGGGAGGGGAGCCGGATGTTCAGGGCATCCGGCTGAGGGCGTTACGGCGTGTTTGCGGGCTGGATATCGTGGATGCGGACAAAGCCAACCTGCTCGGGCGTTACGCCATTCAGGCGTAGCGGAATATCGACGTCGCTCGGCGCCAGAACGCTTGCCGGCGCGCTAATCAGCTGATTTTGTACGTTAACTTCCTGATAGCTATCGGTGGTGCCGCTGATCTGCCCGGAGGCGACCGTCGCGCTAAAGGCCGGCAGCGGATCGTTTGATTCACCCTGGATACGCAGGGTCAGGCGGGTACCGTCGCCATCCGGCGCGATATTGAGCAGCGACATGCGCAGCGTACCAATCTGACTTTTGAGACGGGCCGGCGTTTTCGCCTCCGGCAGCAGGTATACGCCGCTGCTCGATTTCGCATTCAGCACGTTTTGCTGGGTAATTTTGACCGTTTGCTGGTTGAGCTGGGTCATCTCTTTGCTCAGCGTGCTCACGCTCTGGTTCATCTGGCGGATTTCGCTTTGCTGCGCGCAGGCGCTGAGGGTGAAAATGCTACCCACGATGGCCAGCTTTAAATAACGTCTTGTCATAGTTGGGATTCCGTTAACAGAGGATGCTTAATGGTAGACCGATCGGATAATCGCACTATAGATCCTTTGTCTCAAAAGCTCTTTCTTTGTTGTCGGGTCACTTCGCGGTAAACTACCCGTTAGTTTAACTACATGTCAGGACGCGCCATGCATTGCCCTTTCTGTTTCGCCGTAGATACCAAAGTTATCGACTCTCGTCTGGTGGGCGAGGGCTCTTCCGTGCGTCGTCGTCGTCAGTGTCTGGTCTGTAATGAACGTTTTACGACGTTTGAAGTGGCGGAACTGGTGATGCCGCGAGTCGTAAAAAGCAACGACGTGCGCGAGCCTTTTAATGAGGACAAACTGCGCAGCGGTATGCTGAAAGCGCTGGAGAAGCGCCCGGTCAGCTCAGACGATGTCGAAATGGCGGTTAACCATATAAAAACCCACCTGCGCGGGACCGGCGAGCGGGAAGTGCCGAGCAAAATGATCGGCAACCTGGTGATGGAGCAGCTGAAGAAGCTCGATAAAGTCGCCTACATCCGCTTTGCTTCCGTCTATCGCAGCTTCGAAGATATCAAAGAGTTTGGCGAAGAGATCGCCCGCTTACAGGACTGAGCCCATGCAGGATGAAATATACATGGCGCGAGCGCTGAAGCTGGCCGCGCGCGGACGCTTCACCACGCACCCAAACCCGAATGTCGGCTGCGTGATCGTTAAAGATGGCCAGATCGTCGGCGAAGGTTTTCACTATCGCGCCGGTGAACCGCACGCGGAAGTGCACGCGCTGCGCATGGCGGGCGAAAAAGCGAAAGGTGCGACGGCGTACGTCACGCTGGAGCCTTGTAGCCATCACGGGCGCACGCCGCCGTGCTGCGAGGCGCTGATTGCCGCAGGGGTGACCCGCGTGGTTGCGGCGATGCAGGACCCGAACCCGCAGGTCGCGGGTCGCGGTTTGTACCGTTTGCAGAAGGAAGGGGTCGACGTCAGTCACGGGCTGATGATGAACGAAGCCGAGGCGCTGAATAAAGGTTTTCTTAAGCGGATGCGCACCGGTTTTCCCTGGATTCAGTTAAAAATGGGCGCATCGCTGGATGGGCGCACGGCGATGGCCAGCGGAGAGAGCCAGTGGATCACCTCACCGCAGGCGCGGCGCGATGTGCAGCGCCTGCGCGCGCAAAGCCACGCCATCCTGACCAGCAGCGCGACGGTGCTGGCGGATGACCCGGCGCTAACCGTACGCTGGGACGAGCTCAACGCCGACACTCAGGCGCTGTACCCGCAGGAAAACCTGCGTCAGCCTTTGCGCATCGTTATCGATAGTCAGAATCGCGTCACGCCGCAGCATCGTATCGTGGAGCAGGCGGGTGAAACGCTGTTTGCCCGTACCCGTGCAGATGAACGCCAGTGGCCGGAGAACGTACGCACGCTGCTGGTGCCGGAGCATAACGGTCGCCTGGATCTGGTGGTCCTGATGATGCTGCTGGGCAAACAGCAAATTAACTCGATCTGGGTGGAAGCAGGCCCCACCCTTGCCGGCGCGCTGCTGGAGGCCGGGCTGGTGGACGAGCTTATCGTCTATATTGCGCCTAAACTGTTAGGCAGCGATGCGCGCGGATTATGTGTACTGCCGGGGCTTGAGAAACTTGAGCAAGCACCCCATTTCAAATTCAATGAGATACGTCATGTAGGCCCGGATATTTGCCTGCATTTAGTGAACGCTTGATTTCCCCGGACAAAAGGGAAAGCAGTGCGCCGATTATTATGATAGAATCCGCCCCCCTTGCGGGGCCAAATGAACTGAACCCGAAGGAAGAGTATGAACATTATTGAAGCTAACGTTGCTACCCCGGACGCTCGCGTCGCCATCACCATCGCGCGTTTCAACAACTTTATCAACGACAGCCTGCTGGATGGCGCGATTGACGCCCTGAAGCGTATTGGCCAGGTCAAAGATGAAAACATTACCGTGGTTTGGGTTCCAGGCGCGTATGAGCTGCCGCTGGCGGCTGATGCACTGGCGAAAACCGGTAAGTATGACGCAGTGATCGCGCTGGGTACCGTTATCCGTGGCGGCACCGCGCACTTTGAATATGTGGCTGGCGGTGCAAGCAATGGCCTGGCGCACGTCGCTCAGGACAGCGGAATCCCGGTAGCCTTCGGTGTTCTGACCACAGAAAGTATTGAACAAGCCATCGAACGCGCTGGCACCAAAGCCGGTAACAAAGGCGCTGAAGCCGCGTTGACCGCGCTGGAAATGATTAACGTATTGAAAGCCATCAAGGCCTGATTTTTGTAAGGGGAATTCCGTGAAACCTGCTGCTCGTCGCCGCGCCCGTGAGTGTGCTGTCCAGGCGCTTTACTCCTGGCAGTTGTCCAAAAACGACATCGCTGATGTCGAATACCAGTTCCTGGCGGAACAGGATGTGAAAGATGTAGACGTTCTGTATTTCCGCGAACTGCTGTCCGGAGTGGCGACTAACAGCGCGTATCTCGACGGCCTGATGAAGCCGTATCTTTCTCGTCTGCTGGACGAGCTGGGTCAGGTGGAAAAAGCGGTGCTGCGTATCGCACTGTTTGAGCTGTCAAAGCGTAGCGATGTACCGTACAAAGTTGCGATTAACGAAGCCATCGAACTGGCGAAAACCTTTGGCGCTGAAGATAGCCATAAGTTTGTCAACGGCGTGCTGGACAAAGCTGCCCCGGTAATTCGTCCCAACAAAAAGTAAATTCCAGGGCCGGTTTTTGCAGAGTCTCACTTCTGCAAACCGGCCTTATTCTTTTCTTTTTCTGAGGCATAACGTATGGCATGCGGCGAATTTTCCCTGATTGCCCGTTATTTTGATCGCGTAAAAAGCGCACGTCTTGATGTTGAAACCGGCATTGGCGACGACTGCGCGCTCCTGAACATCCCCGAGAAAAAAACGCTGGCAATCAGCACCGACACCCTGGTGGCGGGAAACCATTTTTTACCCGATATTGACCCTGCCGACCTCGCCTATAAAGCGCTGGCGGTCAACCTGAGCGACCTGGCGGCAATGGGCGCTGAACCGGCGTGGCTAACCCTGGCCCTGACCCTGCCGGAAGCGGACGAAGCCTGGCTTGAGGCCTTTAGCGACAGCCTGTTCGTGCAGCTTAATTATTACGATATGCAGCTCATTGGCGGCGATACCACGCGCGGACCGCTGTCGATGACGCTGGGTATTCACGGCTATGTGCCGACGGGACGCGCTTTGAAGCGCTCCGGGGCAAAGCATGGCGACTGGATTTACGTCACCGGCACGCCGGGAGACAGCGCCGCGGGTCTGGCGATTTTGCAGGATCGGCTGCAGGTTGAAGATGACGCCGACGCGGATTATCTCCTGGCGCGCCATCTGCGTCCGCTGCCGCGGGTTCTGCAGGGGCAGGCGCTGCGCGATTTGGCGAACGCCGCCATCGATCTCTCCGACGGCCTGATTTCTGACCTGGGGCATATTCTCAAGGCCAGCGGCTGCGGCGCGCGCGTCGATCTTGATGCGATGCCGTTCTCGGATGCCATGCTGCGCCAGGTTGAGCCTGAGCAGGCGCTGCGCTGGGCGCTCTCCGGCGGTGAAGATTACGAGCTGTGCTTTACCGTACCTGAACTCAATCGCGGGGCGCTGGACGTGGCCCTTGCCAACCTCGGCGCGCGTTTTACCTGCATTGGGCAGATCCTGCCGGAATCGGAAGGTCTCCAGTTCACGCGCGAAGGTAAGCCCGTCACGTTCGATTTTAAGGGATACGATCATTTTGGCGCGTAGTAGAGATGTGGCGAAAAGCCGCCTGAAGATGAGCAACCCCTGGCATCTGCTGGCAACGGGATTTGGCAGCGGCCTTAGCCCCGTGGTTCCCGGCACTATGGGATCGCTGGCGTCGATCCCCTTCTGGTATTTGCTGACCTTACTCCCCTGGCAGCTCTATTCGCTGGCGGTGATGATGAGCATCTGCATTGGCGTCTATATTTGCCACCGTACGGCGAAAGATATGGGTACCCACGATCATGGCAGCATTGTCTGGGATGAGTTTGTCGGGATGTGGATCACCCTGATGGCTCTACCGACGATGGACTGGCAGTGGGTCGCCGCCGGATTTGTGATTTTCCGCCTCTTTGATATGTGGAAGCCGTGGCCCATTCGCTGGTTCGACCGTAATATCCACGGCGGAATGGGGATCATGGTGGACGATATTGTCGCCGGGGTGATTTCCGCCGGGGTGCTGTACGTGATTGGCCACCACTGGCCGATTGGTCTTTTCTAAACACTGTCCGGGCGGCTGGCCTCGCGCCCCTGGGAAATGGATCAGGCAGGCTTTTCCCGGAGGCGGTGCTGCGCACCTGTCCGGGCTACCGGCCCGCAGGCGTTGGTGAGTCAGTCGCCCGGGCAGACGCTTTGCGTCGCCCCCGGAAGCAGAACCTGTAGCCCGGCTAAGCGCAGCGCGAGCCGGGAATCGGCAGGGAACCGCGCGTTACTTGAACCCCACAATCGGGTGCGGTTTATACGGCGTCTCCAGCTTTTCAATCTGATCCGGCGTCAGCGTTAAATCGACCGCATGCAGCAGCTCATCCAGCTGCTCCTGCCTTGAGGCGCCGATAATCGGCGCGGCCACGCCCGGCTTGCTCAATAGCCAGGCCAGCGCCACCTGCGCGCGGTTGGCGTCAAGCTCTTCCGCGACTTCGGCCAGGTTTGTCGCGATCAGTTCATCATTCTCATCAGTGGCATTGTAGAGCGCCTTACCGACTTCATCGGATACCAGACGGGCGGTGGTTTCCCCCCACGGACGGGTCAGGCGACCGCGCGCCAGCGGACTCCACGGCATCACCGCGACGCCTTCACGGCTGCACAGCGGCAGCATTTCGTTTTCTTCTTCACGATAAATCAGATTGTAGTGATCCTGCATGGTGACGAAGCGGGCCCAGTTATTCTGCCGCTGTAGCGCTAACGCCTGGGCAAACTGACGGGCATGCATTGACGATGCGCCGATATAGCGGGCTTTACCCGCCTTGACGACGTCGTTGAGCGCTTCGAGAGTTTCTTCAATGGGCGTGGTGTAATCCCAGCGATGGATTTGCAGCAGATCGACATACTCCATGCCGAGGCGGCGCAGGCTGTCGTCAATGGATCGCAGGATCTGCGCGCGCGACAGTCCCTGCGGCAGATCGCCCACCTGATGGTAAACCTTAGTGGCGACGATCACGGAATCGCGACGAGCATACTCACGCAGCGCGCGCCCGAGGATCTCTTCGCTGCTGCCGTCAGAGTAGTTATTCGAGGTGTCGAAGAAGTTAATGCCGCCCTCGAGGGCGTATTTTATCAGCGGGCGGCTGCTCTCTTCCGGTAAGGTCCATGCATGGTTACCGCGATCCGGTTCGCCAAAGGTCATACAGCCGAGGCAGAGTCGGGAAACGCGGAGATCGGTATCGCCAAGAGGGATATAGTGCATAGTGCGCTCCTGCTACGGGTAAAGGGTATCCTTTAAGCATAGCAGGAGCGGTGGCGGCAATTATGCCAGCCAGGCGTGGATTTTGGCTTCTATTCCGGCGGCGTCCAGGCCGAGGTCGGCGTGCGCTTCTTCCTGGGTTCCCTGCGGGATAAAGAAATCAGGCAGGCCGAGATTGAGCACAGGAACCGCGCGGCGGCGGGACATCAGCAGCTCATTCACGCCGCTGCCCGCACCGCCCATAATGGCGTTCTCTTCCAGGGTGACCAGCACTTCGTGTTCTGCGGCCAGCTGTAGCACCAGCGCTTCATCCAGCGGTTTGGCAAAGCGCATATCCACCAGGGTGGCGTTAAGCTTTTCCGCGACTTTTGCCGCCTGCGGCAGCAGCGTGCCGAAGTTCAGAATCGCGATTTTTTCACCTTCGCGTTTCACCACGCCTTTCCCGATAGGCAGCGAGGCCAGCGGTTCAAACGCGGCGCCGGTACCGGAGCCGCGCGGATAGCGCACCGCGCTCGGGCCGTCGTTGTAGTGATAACCGGTATACAGCATCTGGCGGCACTCGTTCTCATCGCTGGGGGTCATGATGACCATGTCAGGAATGCAGCGCAGGAAGGAGATATCAAACGCGCCCTGATGGGTTTGTCCATCGGCGCCGACGATACCCGCACGGTCGATAGCGAACAGCACCGGCAGCTTCTGGATGGCGACATCGTGAATCACCTGATCGTAGGCGCGCTGCAGGAAGGTGGAGTAGATCGCCACCACCGGCTTATAGCCGCCGATCGCCAGGCCGGCGGCAAAGGTCACCGCGTGCTGCTCGGCAATGGCCACGTCGAAATACTGGTCGGGGTATTTTTTCGAGAACTCGACCATCCCGGAACCTTCGCGCATCGCTGGCGTGACGGCCATCAGCTTGTCATCTTTCGCGGCGGTTTCGCACAGCCAGTCGCCAAAGATTTTCGAGTAAGAGGGCAGGCCGCCGCTGCTTTTCGGCAGCACGCCGCTGGTGTGATCGAATTTTGGCACCGCGTGGAAGGTGATCGGGTCTTTTTCGGCGGGCTCATAGCCGCGGCCTTTTTTGGTCATAATATGCAGGAACTGCGGCCCTTTCAGGTCGCGCATATTCTTCAGCGTATTTACCAGACCGATAACATCATGACCGTCCACCGGCCCAATGTAGTTAAAGCCCAGCTCTTCAAACAGGGTCCCCGGAACCACCATCCCTTTGATATGTTCCTCGGTGCGTTTGAGCAGCTCTTTAATCGGCGGCACGCCAGAGAAGACCTTTTTGCCGCCTTCGCGCAGCGTGGAGTAGAGTTTGCCGGAGAGCAGCTGCGCCAGATGATTGTTTAGCGCGCCGACGTTCTCGGAGATCGACATTTCGTTGTCGTTGAGCACCACCAGCAGATCGGGTTTGATATCGCCAGCGTGGTTCATCGCTTCAAACGCCATCCCGGCGGTTATCGCCCCGTCGCCGATTACGCAAACCGCGCGGCGCTGCTTATCCTCTTTGGCTGCGGCGATAGCTATGCCGATTCCGGCAGAGATGGAGGTCGACGAGTGGCCGACGCTCAGGACGTCATACTCGCTTTCTCCGCGCCACGGGAAGGGGTGCAGCCCGCCTTTCTGGCGGATGGTGCCGATCCGATCGCGGCGTCCGGTCAGAATTTTATGCGGGTAAGCCTGGTGGCCGACGTCCCAGATTAGGCGATCGAAAGGCGTGTTGTAGACGTAGTGCAGCGCCACGGTTAGTTCTACCGTACCGAGCCCGGAGGCAAAGTGTCCGCTGGAGCGGCTGACGCTGTCCAGCAGATAACGCCGCAGTTCGTCGCACAGTTTCGGCAGGCTATCTTTCGGCAACAAACGCAACTCCTGGGTGGAATCCACCAGCGCCAGGGTCGGGTATTTGGCAATATCAAAACTCATCAGAGACTCATTTATTGTTTATTTATCACGCTGAATTATGTAATTCGCGAGCGCTTCCAGTGCCGTGGTATCCAGAGATTGCGCGGCCAGCTCAGTTAACGACCGGCGGGCGTCGGTAATCAGGTCAAAGGCCTTTTTCCGGGCTTGCTCGAGTCCCAAAAGGGCGGGGTAGGTACTTTTGCCCAGCTGCTGGTCGGCTCCCTGACGTTTGCCAAGTGTGGCAGTATCCCCTACCACGTCGAGAATGTCATCCTGGACCTGGAAGGCGAGACCGATGTTCTCGGCGTAGCGATCGAGAGCGGGTAGCGCCCTGCGTCCGGCTTCACCTGCGCTCAGCGCGCCCATTCGTACCGCGGCGCGAATCAACGCGCCGGTCTTATGGCGGTGAATTCGCTCCAGCGACGTCAGATCAACCTGATGGCCTTCCGCTTCCAGATCCAGCGCCTGACCGCCGCACATACCCGCGATGCCGCTGGCCTGGGCCAGCTCAGAAATCATCGCCAGGCGATCGCGATCCGGCACTTCCGGCATCGGCGCATCACTCAGTATAGAAAACGCCAGCGTTTGTAGGGCGTCTCCGGCAAGAATTGCGTTCGCTTCGCCGAATTTTATATGGCAGGTCGGCTGGCCGCGGCGTAAATCGTCATCGTCCATCGCCGGGAGATCATCGTGCATCAGCGAATAGGCATGGATGCATTCGACGGCGGCGGCAGGGGCATCCAGCGTAGCGCGGCTAACGCCAAACATATCGCCGGTCGCGTAAACCAGGAACGGGCGCAGGCGTTTGCCGCCTAATAGTGCGCCATACTGCATGGCTTCGACCAGCGGAGTGTTCTGAAAGGGCTGCGGAGCGATAAAACGGCGCAGCGCTTCGTTAGCCTGCTCGACGCACGCCTGTAGCTGTTGCGGGAAGTCCATTTATTCAGCGTCCGGCGTAAAAGGGGTAAGCGGCGCGTCTTCGCTATCCGCCAGCAGAATTTGTACGCGCTGTTCGGCCTGCTGCAGCTTTGCCTGCCCCTGGCGCGCCAGCTGGATCCCGCGCTCGAATTCGCCGAGCGCTTCTTCTAACGGCAGCGAGCCGCTTTCCAGACGATTAACAATTTGCTCCAGCTCGCCCAGGGCGGTTTCAAAGCTGGCCGGGGCCTCATTTTTCTTTGGCATAGTGAATATAGACTCTTGTAATGTCTCGATGGCTATCAATATGGTAACGAAGTCGCGCGGTTAATCAAATAACGCGCAATGCCAGGTGAAAAGCGTCCAATAGTGGTATACTCCGCGCCCTGGATGCAGACGCCAGTCGCGCCTGTACAACTTTTTATGCTTAAAGCCCCGTCGGGCTTGCCAACGAATAGTGTCGCCATGAAGTTTATCATTAAATTGTTCCCGGAAATCACCATCAAAAGCCAATCTGTGCGATTGCGCTTCATTAAAATTTTAACCGGGAACATTCGTAACGTTCTCAAAAACTATGATGAGACGCTTGCCGTCGTTCGTCACTGGGATCATATCGAGGTCCGGGCGAAGGATGAAAACCAGCGTCCGGCTATTCGCGATGCCCTGACCCGTATCCCCGGTATCCACCATATTCTGGAAGTCGAAGACGTTCCTTATACCTCTCTGCACGATATTTTCGAGCAGACGCTGCCGCTGTGGCGTGACGCGCTGGAAGGTAAAACGTTCTGCGTGCGCGTTAAGCGTCGCGGTAAGCATGAGTTTACCTCAATCGAAGTGGAGCGCTACGTCGGCGGCGGTTTGAACCAGCATATTGAAACGGCGCGAGTGAAGCTGACCGACCCCGATGTGACGGTTAACCTCGAGATCGAAAACGATCGCCTGCTGCTGGTTAAAGGGCGCTACGAAGGTATCGGCGGTTTCCCGATCGGCACCCAGGAAGACGTGCTGTCGCTCATTTCCGGCGGTTTCGACTCCGGCGTTTCCAGCTATATGCTGATGCGCCGCGGCTGCCGCGTGCATTACTGCTTCTTTAACCTCGGCGGCGCGGCCCATGAAATCGGCGTGCGTCAGGTCGCGCACTATCTGTGGAACCGCTTCGGCAGCTCACACCGCGTGCGCTTCGTGGCGATTAACTTCGAGCCGGTGGTGGGTGAGATCCTGGAGAAAGTCGACGACGGTCAGATGGGCGTGGTGCTCAAGCGGATGATGGTGCGCGCGGCGTCAAAAGTCGCCGAGCGCTACGGCGTCCAGGCGCTGGTCACCGGCGAGGCGTTAGGCCAGGTTTCCAGCCAGACGCTGACCAACCTGCGCCTGATCGACAACGTCTCGGATACGCTGATTCTGCGTCCGCTGATTTCGCACGATAAAGAGCACATTATTGACCTCGCGCGTGAAATCGGCACCGAAGATTTTGCCCGCACCATGCCGGAATACTGCGGCGTTATCTCGAAGAGCCCCACCGTGAAAGCGGTGAAGGCGAAGATCGAGGCGGAAGAAGAGCACTTCGATTTCAGCATCCTTGAGAAAGTGGTGGCGGAAGCGAGCAACATTGATATCCGCGATATCGCTCAGCAGACCGAGCAGGACGTAGTGGAAGTGGAAACCGTCAGCGGTTTTGGCCCTGACGACGCGATCCTCGATATCCGCTCTATCGACGAGCAGGACGATAAGCCGCTGAAGGTGGAAGGCGTGGACGTGGTTTCTCTGCCGTTCTATAAGCTGAGCACCAAATTTGGCGATCTCGACCAGAGTAAAACTTGGCTGCTGTGGTGCGAGCGTGGGGTGATGAGCCGCCTGCAGGCGCTGTATCTGCGCGAGCAGGGCTTTGAAAACGTGAAGGTATATCGCCCCTAGTTCTTCAGGAGCAAGGCGCAATCATGAAAACGGCAACCCTGGGTTGCCGTTTTGCATTTATTCGTAGTAGTTATAAATTCCTGCCGCCATCACCAGCTGTGAAGCGACTTCGTGCGCTTTTTCGCGTCCAACCAGCAGGTCGATCATCTTCAAGGCGAAATCAATTGAGGTTCCCGGCCCCTGGCTGGTGAGCAGCTTAACGCGAGCGTCCCAGACGACGCGCTTATCCTGCCACTGCTCGGCGGGAATGCGTTCTTTCAGCGCCGGAAAGCCGGTCATATTGCCGATGGGGAAAAGGTTGTGCGGCACCAGCACGGTCGGCGCCGCGGCGCAAATCGCCGCAACGATACGCCCGGAAAGATGGAATTGACGTACTGTTTCAACCAGCAGCGGGCTGTCGCGAAAGCACTCTGCACCCTTAATGCCGCCGGGCAGAACAAGGATATCGAAATCGCCATCGGCCACTTCGACCAGCGGCGCATCGGCCAGCAGCTTAACGCCGCGCGAGCAGACAATGGTCAGGCTGCCATCGCTGGCAACGCTGGCGGTCGTGACCTTTACGCCTCCGCGAACGAGTAAATCCATGGTGGTGACCGCTTCGGTCTCTTCGCTACCAGGGGCGAGGCAAATCAGTGCCGACGCGCTCATATTCATTCTCCTTACGCTTTACCAGTTCAAACAGGCGGGTATTCTCAGGTACGGCGATACCGTGGGCTCGGGCGCGTTTTAACAGATAACCGGTGATATAGTCGATTTCCGTATGGCGCTGGGCGAGAATATCCTGCAGCATGGAGGAGGTATTTTCTGCCGTACTTTCAATAACCTGATGTACATAGAATAACAGGTTTTCCGGCGAGGTATGCATCCCCTCGCGATCCATCACCGCCGCAACTTCATAACAAATCGCGGCGACCTCCTGCGGGTATTCGCGTAAATCGCCGTTCTGACAGTTTTTTAACGCCGTCAGCGGGTTAATCACACAGTTTACCGCCAGCTTGCTCCAGGTCGCGGGGTAGATATTGTTATGCCAGGCGACGTCGGGCAGCACGCTCTGCAGTACATCGGCGAGATAGCTATAATCCTCAGGATAGGCTTTCGCCGGGCCAATATGGCTGGTGCCGTTGGCGACGTGGACGATCACGTTGCCGTCGCGGCGGGCCGCCTGCGTTGTCGAAGCCAGAAGCAGCGGCTGTTTGAGGCTTTTAAGCTCGTCAACGGTACCCATACCGTTGTGCATGAGCAGAACAGGTACTGACGACGGCAGGATGGCGCTCAGGTTTTTTACCGCGTTAGAGACCTGCCAGGCTTTGAGGGTGACCAGCAGCAGGTCGCTGCTGGCGAGAAAATCAGGATCGTTAGCGGTAAACGATTCATTAAACACGCTGCCGTCGGTTTCAATCACATTGACGCTACAGAATGGCTGTGGGACGCGTAACCAGCCCTGGACTTCATGTCCGTGTTTGTACAGCGCAGTTAGCCATAACTGTCCCAGTGCACCGCATCCGAGTACGGTTACTTTCATTATTCCTCCTCACCTGTGAGTGCTGCATCAGGTGCTCATGGCTAAAGTATAGCGTTATCAGTTATCCTTTCGGGATAACAAGTTGAGTTATGTCGCGTTGCGGGTATTATGCAACGCAAAAGAAACTGAAGGAGAGGAAAAGATGCCATCTTTCGATATTGTCTCTGAAGTCGATCTTCAGGAAGTTCGAAACGCCGTAGAGAACGCGACCCGCGAAGTTGAATCGCGTTTTGATTTCCGTAACGTCGAAGCGAGCTTTGAGCTGAACGAAAAAAACGAGACCATCAAGGTCCTCAGCGAGTCTGATTTCCAGATTAACCAGCTGTTGGATATTCTGCGCGCCAAGCTGCTGAAACGCGGAATTGAGGGCAGTTCTATCGAAGTGCCGGACGAGTTCGTGCACAGCGGTAAAACCTGGTTTGTCGATGCGAAGCTGAAGCAGGGCATTGAGAGCGCGACGCAGAAAAAAATCGTCAAGCTGATTAAAGACAGCAAGCTGAAAGTACAGGCACAGATCCAGGGCGAAGAGATTCGCGTTACCGGTAAATCTCGCGACGACCTGCAGGCGGTTATGGCGCTGGTGCGCGGCGGTGATTTAGGTCAGCCGTTCCAGTTCAAAAACTTCCGCGATTAAAAGAGTCCCGTCTGTCGGCCGGGCTCGGCGTTAGCCGCCGCCCGGCAGGACACAAAGCACCGCTCAGAACCGTTTTTGCCTGCCTGAACAAAGGTGCTCGCTTTTATATCCCTTTGATTGCCTGCTCAATTTCAAAGCGGTTAGTGATCTTGCTGTCGATTTTGATATACACCGAACGCTCTTCGCTAATCACCAGCACCTCTTTGACGCCCTCTTTAGCCCGTAAGCGCGCTTCGAGCATTTTGTCCGCGGCGATATCCTCCGGGATTTCGACCCGCAGGCTGCTAACGTAGGGCGGCTCGCTCATGGTGCTGGCCACCAGCAGCCACAGCATCGCCAGCAGGGCGCCGAGCAGGAAGACGGTTTGCGAATCAAAAAAGCCATCCACCCAGCCGCCGAGCGCTCCGCCGATGGCCACGCCAAGGAACTGGCTGGTGGAGTAAATGCCCATCGCGGTGCCTTTATATCCGGCCGGTGATTCTTTGCTGATCAACGACGGCAGCAGCGCTTCCAGCAGGTTAAACGCGAGGAAAAATAGCTGAACGCCGGCGACCAGCTCCCAGAAATAGCCTCCGGCACCCCAGAGTACGATTTCAGCAATCAGCAGGATGGCGACGCACAGCAGGAAGACGCGCTTCATTTTGCGCTTCACTTCGGCGTAGATAATAAACGGCACCACCGCGACAAATGAGACCAGCATGGTGACCAGATAGATTTTCCAGTGCTCGGCGGCGGGGAAACCGGCGGCCTCAAGCTGGCCCGGCAGAGCGACAAACGTGGACATCAGCATGATATGCAGGCACATAATGCCGAAATTGAGCTTCAGGAGTTTTGGCTCGGCAAGAACTTTGCTGAAGCAGCCTTTCACCATACCGGACTCGCGGTTCAGCACGTGATTCTGGCTGTTCGGCACAACCCATAGCGTCAGCAGGATGCCGAGCGTCGCCAGGAGAGCAATCATCCAGAACAGGGCGTGCAGGCCGAGTTGGTGGGTAACGACAGGCCCGAGAACCATAGCGATAGCAAAGGTGACGCCAAAGCTGACGCCGATAAACGCCATGGCTTTAGTGCGGTTTTGCTCGCGGGTTAAATCGGAAAGCAGCGCCATGACCGCAGCGGCAATCGCCCCGGAGCCCTGCAGCGCGCGGCCAAGAATAATGCCCCAGATAGAGTCAGAAAGCGCGGCGATAACGCTGCCGACAACGAAGATTAACAGGCCGCCGACGATCAGCGGCTTACGGCCAATGCGGTCAGAAAGCAGCCCGAAAGGTATCTGGAATAGCGCCTGGGCCAGCCCGTAAATTCCAATTGCCAGTCCGATAAGGGCTTCGCTTGCGCCCTGTAACGCCATGCCGTAAGTGGTCAGAACCGGCAGGACCATAAACATGCCAAGCATGCGCAAAGAGAATACGGTCCCCAAACCCCAGGTCGCACGCAGTTCGCCTGGCGTCATTTTATTATCGTTCATTACCACCTCAATATAAAAACTGCGCATAGTGTAGTGGGGGGAAACAGAAGCGTAAATAAATGTTTGTTTAACAGATATTACGACTGTGTTGCATGATGAGGTGAGTACGGTAGAAAGAAAAAACCAGTGGAGGGGCCTCCACTGGTGTTCAGCGGTTATTGGCAGTTAAAGTCAACCCACTGGCCGCCTGCGTCGGCGGATTTGACGCACTGCTCAACCCAGTAAACGCCGTGAAGACCGGCTTCGACGTCCGGATACCAGAAGGTCTCCAGGAACGCCTGGTCCCCGCGATCCATCGCGTCGATGGCGATAGCGTAGCGGCGATAGAGGTTGGCCCACGCCTCGAACAGCCCTTCAGGGTGACCGCCGCCAATGCGGTCGTCCGCCAGCGCCTGCTGGCTGAGATAGGGCATCCCGCGCTCGAGGACGCGGGCCGGTTCGCCCTGTACCTCGTAGCTGAGCTGATTTGGACGCTCATCCCACCATTCGATGCTGGCTTTTTCGCCAATAACGCGGACTTTTTGCGAGTGCATCGCGCCGCTGTTGACCGCGCTGGTCCACAGTGAGCCAACGGCGCCGTTGTTATATTCCATCAGCACAAAGGCGTTATCTTCCAGCGGCGCGCGAGATTTGACGAAGCTTTGACGCGCGCACATCAGGCGGGTGATGTTCAGGTTCGGCACCATCGTCTCGGCAATAAATAGCGGGTGGGTTGCCAGATCCCCCAGCACATAGCTAGGGCCGGCATATTTGGGCGTTACCCGCCAGCGGGTGGATTCAGCCTGCAGCTCAACGGCTTCATTATGAAAACCGTGGGCGAACTGCATATTAATAATGCGGATCTCGCCGAGCTTCCCTTCCGCTATCATCTGCCGCGCCTGCTGGATCATCTGGTGTCCGGCATAACCGTACGTGACGCCGATAATTTTATTCTGCTTTTTGCTTAGCGCCAGCAGCTCGCGCGCTTCGTCGGCGGTAAAGCACAGCGGTTTTTCGCAAATCACGTGCAGCCCGGCTTCAAGCGCCGCTTTAGTGATAGCGAAGTGAGTATTGTTCGGCGTAGTGACCGATACGGCTTCAATGCCGTCAGGGCGTTTGGCCTCCTCCGCGAACAGCGTTTGGTAATCGGCGTAGCAGCGTTCAGGAGCGATGCCGAGCTGCTCGCCGAATTGACGACCGCGCTCGGCATCGATATCAAGCGCGCCGGCGAGCAGAGTAAAGACGTTGTCGCGAAGCGCCGCACAGCGGTGGCTGTAGCCAATCTGGCTGGTGCCGCCGCCGCCGACCATGCCCCAGCGCAGGGAGCGGGATAAGGGTTTCATGCCGTTTAACATGATGGTGCACTCCTCAATGATAGAGATCCTACGGATTTCAGATGTTCTTCTGTGTACCCGCGCTCGCCGAGCGCGGGCCTGGTTCTAAGGTTTTACATCTCGCCACGGGCTTCGCGTTCTTTCAGGTCATGCATGATCTGCGGGTATTGCTTATCCAGGCGATAAAACAGCAGGGTGATAATGACCACGATCCACAGGAAGAAAGAGCCGTAGAGATAAACGTGGTTAATCATGTCGATAGCGCTTTGCGGCTGAACGCCGGATCCGCTGCTGGAGCTGACGTAACCCGCCATGCTCAGCAGGCCCGAGATAACCGCGGCGGCAATACCTGCGCCGAGTTTCGTCCCAACGGAACCGGCGGAGAAGATCATCCCTTCCTGTCTGACGCGCGTTTTCCACTGGCCGAATTCGACGGCATCGCCGCAGAAGCCGAACAGCACGGCGTTCAGCGGGGCGAAGCCAATACCGCGAATAATCGCGTTTGCCAGCGCCCAGTGGTAATCATCAGAGTTAAACATAAACAGCACCTGGCCGATGGTCGCCAGCACGATGCCGCAGAGGGCAACGTTGCGTTTACCGTATTTGCGGATGGGCACGGAGCTCAGGAAGGTGAAAATAATAATGCAGGCGGTTTCGGCAACGAAAATGGAGCTATAGAAGGTATCGTCACCGAGCACGTAGCGGCAGTAGTAAGGCAGCGCGATCCCTACCACGGTGTAGTACACGCTTTGCGCGGTCCACAGGATGGCGCTGGCCCAGAAGTACTGGTTACGAAAAAGCGCGGAAAGCTGGGTTTTTACCGGTACGTTTCCCTGTTTCTCTCGCGCTTTGATGACCACCTTCTCTTCGCATTTATAAAAGCAAAACAGCAGCAACAGCAGCGCCAGAAAAGCCCAAATAGACATGGTTTTGATCCACGCCGCCTGATCGTCGCCAAAGTACTTCACCAGCGGCAATGTGCAGGCAACGGCGAGAATACGACCAAAAGGCGACATCGACATTCGGGTGATGCTGAGCATATCCCTTTCCCATGAGGCGCGGGTCATCATCGCAGAGAGGCTGCCGTAGGGGAGGTTGATGGCGGTATAGCACACGGTGGTGCAGAAGTTATAGGCGACCAGCAGATAGAGAAACTGCAGCGTGCCGGTGGTCTGCGGGACGGTGAACAGTAAAATTGCCGATACGGCGTAGGGTACGCTCATCCACAGCAGCCAGGGTCGTGATTTACCCCAGCGAGAGTTCGTGCGTTCCACCATCAGGCCCATGATGACATCGGAAACGCCGTCAAACAGACGTGAGATCAGCATCACCAGGCCAACGGTGGCGATGCTGATGCCGACATAGTCGGTATAAAACAGGGTTAAAACCGTGCCGATCATGCCGAAAACGACGTTACAGGCGGTATCGCCGCCGCCGTAAGCGATTCGGGTAGCCCAGCTTAGCTTATCGCCGCGTGCTGCCGCGGGAGAGAGAAGAATCTGCTGTTCACTCATGGTCAATTCCTTTGTCTGGAAGGACAAGTCAGGACCTCTGCGCCAGTTCCACCGGCACGACCTTATCCTGAATATCAGCCAGAACATAAGGAAATATTTATTTCATTTCAATGCTTGTTTGGAATTTAATTTCTGTATATGCGAGGCGGATCGAAAAACCGTAAAAATTGAGCCGTAAATTTTTTGGCTACAGCTATCAAGTCATTCTGATTGATAAGGTTATTAAGTGTTTTTCTGGACGATGTTTGATTTGTTTATTGTATGGATTTAATGATTTTGCGCTGTGATTTTGTGAAGTGAATCGATACTGCATGGCATTTTTATTTTTCATTGTTCATTTAAATGAAATTAATTTTTCTTTTTTTGGCAGGCGTGTTTTTGAAACACGCCCGCCTTAGCGTCAACGTTTAAAATGTACTTCTGACGGGCGCGGTTGACGCGGTGGCCCTTGCCGTCGGGCCAGCCGCGAAAATACCTTTGGCCGCCAGCCCGGCGACGGTTATCGCGGCGGGAATGCCAAGGATCAGGAAAACGCTTTCGAAGCTGATATTCAGCGCCAGCATCTCCGCCCCGGCAAAGGCGCTCAGGATCGCGCCCATGCGGCCAACGCCGTGCATCCAGCTGGAGCCGGTAGCCCGTGCTTCGGTAGGATAGTAGCGGGCGGAGAGCGCGTTCATGCCGGTATTGGCGCCGTTTAAGCAGGCTCCGCTGATAAATGCCAGCAGGCAGATGAGCGCAAAGCTTGCCGCGGCATAGCCCATCGCCATCGTAAACAGGCCGCCAACCGCGTAAATCAGCCCGAGCGCCCGATGTGGGTTGATCCGGTCCATTAGCCAGCCCGCAAACAGCGAGCCAAGGGTTCCTCCCGCCTGGTACATTGCGGTCATTACCGCCGCCTGGCCGACCGTTAAGCCCACCTCTTTTACCAGCGTCGGTAGCCAGCTGCCGAGGAGGTAAACCAAAAAAAGGCCCATAAAGTAAACCAGCCAGAGCATCATCGAACCGAAGCGATACTGGCGGGAGAGAACGATGCGCATGGCATTTGCCTGGACGGGCTGGGCCGGGAGGCTGAACTCGGCCTCATCGGGGATTTGTCCCGGATAGAGGCGCTGCATAATCCGCCGAATACGTTCGGCAGGCGCGCGCTTAACGACCAGAAAACGCACCGATTCCGGTAACAGCCAGATCAGGACCGGAGCGAACAGCAGCGGGAGGATCCCGCCAAGCAGCATCAGCGAGTGCCAGCCAAACTGCGGGATTAGCCAGGATGCGGAGAAACCGCCCGCCGCCGCGCCAAAGGTGAAGCCGCAAAAAATAATTGTAATCAGGAACGAGCGCTGGCGCTCCGGCGCATACTCTGACACCAGGGTGCCGATATTCGGCATGGCGGCGCCTAATCCCAGCCCGGTCAGGAAGCGGAAAACCATCATCTGCTCAATATTTTGTGAAAGGGCGGTTGCGATGGTCCAGAAGCCGAAGAAGAAGACGCTATTAATGATAATTTTTTTCCGTCCCAGCCAGTCGGCGAGCGGCCCGGAGAAAATGGCCCCCAGCGCCAGGCCTATCAGCGCGGCGCTGATGACAAAACCGAGTTGGTGATTGCTTACTCCCCATTCCTGCTTCAGCGTCGGGGCGATAAAACCCATGATGGCGATATCAAAGCCGTCCAGCGCGATAACGCAGAAGCCTAAAAACACCACCAGCTTCTGAAAGCGGCTTAGCGGATTGGCGTTGATTAACTCCCTGACGTCCAGGCGTTGAGTCTGTGTCATGGGACTCTCCTTATGCGCAAGGGCGCAGGTAGGACTGCGCGGCGTTAAACAGCAGTTGAGCGCGAGCGAGCGCCGGTAGCGCACCCCGAGCGCCGCTTAACGGGACCTCGATGGATACCGGCAGCGTGGCCGGAAGCGCCGCCATCAGACCGTGCAGGTCGAGTCCGCCTTCGCCGGGGACCTGGCGCGCGGCGCGGGCCTGGTAAATCAGCTCCTGCTCGTCAGCGGGGGGTTGCGGTAAGGCATCGCAAAGCTGCATATAGTTGAGGCAATTTTGCGGTAGCGCCGCGATCGTGGACAGGGATTCGCCGGCCCGCCAGAAGTGAATAGCGTCAATCAAAATACCGATATCGCTGCGGCCGCTGGCGTTGATGAGCGCCCGGGCTTCGGCAATGGTGCGCAGGTGGGTCCAGGGCATGGGCTCCAGGTTCATGGTTAATCCATACGCCTGGCCGGCTTCGGCAAGACGAGCGAGATTTTCTGCGCTGCGCGTCCTGTTTTCATCGTTTCCGGCGACTAAAACCTGCTTTGCGCCAAGGCGCGCGGCGGTCGTCAGAAAAAGCTGCAAACGAGCGTCCAATGAAAAATCTGCCGTCAGGCGGACGATCTCAACGTCCGAAACGCGAACGCCGGTTTCCATCAGCGCCGCCAGGGTATCGCGTACGGCGGCGGTGTCGCCGAGCATGTCGTAATCCGGATCTGATGGGGTTGCGGGAAGCAGGCGCAGACCAACGTGGGTGAATCCGGTCTGGGCCGCAATGCGTACCTGTTCCGGCGGCGGAACGTCGAGGAGGGTAAGCGCGGCGAGTGAGAGGGTTCGCATGTTCATAAAGGACTCCAGTACAGTTGCAGGTGATTGTTGTTATGCGTATTGCCGTCCCTGGTGGAATGCTTTTACTGTGTTGTTTTATTGAGATTTTCTGCCAGGTTTTTTCCGACCAGATAGCCAAAAGTCATGGCCGGGCCCAGCGTGATACCGCCGCTGGGATAGAATCCCCGCATCACGCTCGACATATCGTTGCCGATGGCGAAAAGCCCCTGGATCGGCTGCCGCTGGGCGTTGAGAACACGGGCATTTTCATCGGTGATTAATCCACTGAAGGAACCCAGCGAGCCGGGCAATATGCGTACCGCATAAAAAGGCCCATGGCTGAGTTTCCCGAGCGTGGGGTGGGGCGAGCGGCTGGCGTCACCCTGCGCGCGGTTATAGGCCGAGGCGCCGCGCCGAAAATCCTTATCCTCTCCCTGGTCTACAAAGCCGTTAAATCGGGCGATCGTTTCCGTTAGCTGCTGCGGATTGATGGCGCATGTTTTCGCCAGCGCTTCCGGCGTCTCACCCACGTACAGATAGCCGGTCCGTCGCCAGGCCTCGGGGGTAAACGGGAAGGGGCGAGCATGGCCCAACCCGTAGCGCCGCAGCGCACGGCCGTCGGCAATTAGCCACGCCTGCGGCGTTTCGCCCGGCGGCGTCGCGTCCAGCAGTGCGGCAATAAAATCATGATAAGAGTCGGCCTCATTGGTGAAGCGTTTACCGTTGGGCAACACGGCGATAAAGCCGGGCTTGGCGCGCTCAACCAGATGCGGGAACGGCAGCTGCAGCCCGCTGGCGAGGGTAACGCGCGACACCGGCGCCCAGGCCATGGCGTGCCTGAGTGAGGTATCAAACTGGCCGCCGACCGCTTCGCCGAGCCGAATGCCATCCCCCTGATTGCCCGGGGGCGCGGCGGAGAAGTGGCCGTAGCCGCTGGCGGCGTGCGGCACATTTTCGGCCAGACGCTGCCTGTCGTGAGGAAAGCCTCCGCAGGCGAGGATCACCGCGCAGGCGCGAACCTCCAGCGCGCCGCCGTCGCTGCGTAATATCGCGCCAGCAACGCCGTTGTTGTCGGTAAGCAGACGTTCTACCGGCGCGTTAAGCTGAAAATTAACCCCCGCATCCAGCGCCGAACGCAGCAGGCGGGCGACCAGCGCGTTGCCGTTAACCAGATGCTGTCCGCGACCGGCGCGCAGCCGCTGCCAGCCGTGACGCAGCAGGCGGCGGGTCGCATACAGCGCCGAGCCCGGTGAGCGGGTCGCGTTGAAAAAGTGCGCCATGTCCGTGCCGCCGGCAATGCCCATACCCGCAAGGCTGATGGTCTCCAGCGGAGGCCGCAGGCGATGCAGCCAGTCGCCCAGCAGCCGTCCGTCAAAAGGCTGCGCCGTGACCGAGCGGCCGCCCAGCGCAGCGCCCGGTGAAGCGTGAAAATCGGGCATTTTGCTGCCGGAAAGAAACTGCACGGCGGTACGGCGGCGGAAAAAGTCGATCATCTCCGGTCCGTACTGTAAGAAGGTAAGCAGACGCGCATCGGCAGGCTCACCGTCCATTTCATGGCGTAAATAAGCGAGCGGCGCGCCCGGCTCTTCTTCAATCCCTTCTTCACGAGCCAGCGGGTTACGCGGGATCCACAGCCAGCCGCCGGACCAGGCGCTGGTGCCGCCAATGACCGACTCTTTCTCCGCAACCAGTACGCTGGCGCCGCCGAGCGCGGCGGTGACGGCGGCAGAGAGCCCCGCCGCGCCGGAGCCGACGACCAGAACATCCACGTTCATCTGCCCGCTCATGACCCTCTCCTTATTGCAGTGGTGAAAAATCAGTGGGGCGCAGAAGCACCGACTCCAGGCGCTCGACGGCGGCCAGCTCGCGGTTTTTGCGCGAGAACGTCAGCCAGCGTTCGTCCTGCGTCATGCGCGCCCGACGCGCCAGGCGATCGTCCAGACTTTCATAGGCCCAGATATGCACCACCTGATTGACCACGCCAATTTCGGTAAAGAAGAAGCCGATGAGCTTACCGAGGTGCTCGGTTTGCACGGCGTAAGCATCGCTTTTGTACAGCGCCAGCCAGTCGGCCATTTTCAGCGGATTGATGGTGTAGGTGCGTTTTTCATAGATCATGATTTTCTCCTGTTTATAGTGCGTGTTGTTGCGCCATATGGCTGGCTGAGAGATAGCCGAAGGTGAGCGCCGGACCGAGCGTAATACCTGGGCCGGGGTAGGTTCCGGCCATCATCGAATCCATATCATTACCCACGGCATAGAGGCCTTTGATCGGCTCACCGTGCTGGTTAATGACCTGAGCATCGGCGGTAGTGACCAGGCCGCGCGAGGTACCGAGATCGCCGGTATAGAGGGTGACGGCATAAAACGGCGCGCGGGTCAGCGGAGCGTTACAGGCGTTTGGCCGGTGGCCGGGGTCGCCCATCGCGCGGTTATAGCTGTTGCCGCCTTTGGTGAACGCCGGATCGAGGCCCTGAGCGGCATCGCGGTTGTAGCGTGCCACCGTGTCAGCGAGCGTCTGCGGATCCAGGCCGAGCCGCTGCGCCAGTTCAGGCAGCGTATCGGCCTTATGCAGATAGCCCGCTTTCACCAGCGCGTCGTTATTGACCGGGGCAGGGCGCGCCAGGCCGAGGCCGTAGCGCTTCATGGCCAGGGCGTCGCAAATCAGAAAGCAGGGCGCATTTTCTGCCCGGCTTTGCATGGCGCTGGCGAAGTGGTGATAAGAGTTAGATTCGTTCACGAAGCGCACCGCGCGCTGGTTGACGGCAATCACCCCGGGTTTGGCGCGATCGGTGACCAGGTGAGGGAAGCGCTCTTGCGTGCCGTCGGGATGCTGTAAAACCGAGACCGGCGCCCAGAAAAAGTTAGACGGCAGGTCAGCCCCTTCCCGGGCATTGACCGCGGCGGCAAGGCGCAGCGCGGCGCCGTCGTTGGCGGCGGGGGACATGGTGTAGTGCTCGCGGGTCTGGGGGCGATAGCGTTCAGCCAGCCTGCCTGCGGCAAAACCACCCGCCGCCAGTACCACCCCGCAGCGGGCTTCAAGAGCCTGCTTTTGACCCTCGCGCTCAATTACTACACCGGTCACCTCGCCATTGCGTTCGCTCAGCGAAAGCACGTTGACGTTGAGCCTGAGCTGCATACCTTTGCGAAAGGCGAGCGTCGCCATGCGGGCGATCAGCGCGTTGCCCATCGCCAGGCGGGTACCGCGAGGGTACCGCAGGCGATCGCGACCGAAGCGCAGCAGCAGTCTGCAGCAGTGCGCGAACGAGCGCGGGGAGCGGCGCATATCGAGAAAGTGCTGGATATCAACCCGGTTAACCATCATCCCGCCAAACAGCAGCATTCCCGGTGGGGGAGAGCGGAGGTCGCGAAAATGCGCACCCAGTTCCCGTCCGTCAAACTCCACCACCTCCAGCGCCCGCCCGACATCGACGGCGCCGGGCTCATCCGGGTAATAATCCGGAGAGAGCGGGCGCAGGCTATATTTCACCGCACCCTCTTTTTCAAGAAACGCCAGCGCCTCGCGCCCTGAAGCGATAAAGGCATCCACCAGATCCTGACGATAATGAGGCTCACCGATAATCGTCCGCAGATAGGTTTCGATGGCCTGCGGGCTGCCGCCCACGGCCATTTTCCGCGCCTGATCGCTATCGTGGATCCACACCGCGCCGCCGGAAATGGCGGAGGTGCCGCCAAACTGCGGGGCTTTTTCCAGCATCAGCACCGACAGTCCCTTACAGCTGGCGGTCACCGCCGCGGCAAAGCCTGCGGCGCCGCTGCCGATAACGATGACATCCCAGCTTTTCATGCCGCCGCTCCTTGTTCCTGCGCAATGGCGCCGATGAATTGCCCCATCAGTTTCATCTGCGCCAGCGCCATCTCCGGCCCGGTCTGGATCGCGCAGCCGCGATCCCGGGCGAAGGCGAGGAGCGGGGTGATGATCGGGGCGGTCACCACGTCGGCGACATGCGTGGATAGCGGAAGGGTTTCCAGCAGCGACTGCGGCAGCGGCAACGGCTCGAAACCGGCCATTCCCGCCGGGGAACCATTCACCAGCAAATCCAGGCCGGCAAGCGTAGCGGGCAGGTCGACGAGATGAACGTGCGGAAAATGGGTGGCCAGCCGGTTATGCAGCAGCTGAAGGGTGGCGGGATTCTGATCATAAAGGGCCAACTGGCGGATGCCCGCTTCGCAAAGCCCCCACGCGATAGCGCTGCCGACGCCGCCGCAGCCGGAGAGCAGCCCCTTTTTACCGCCGGCGCTAAAGCCGTGCGCCTCTGCGGCAAGCTGAAAACCGACGCCGTCGAGCATATCGCCCTGTAAACGGCCATCGGCCAGCTTACGGATGACGTTAATGGCATTAAGGTGCTGAGCTCGCGGGGATAACTCGTCGACCAGGGCGGCGGCCCGCTGTTTGTGCGGAACGGTGACCAGGACGCCGCTCATGTTGTGCCAGCCGCGCAGGGCCTGCAGAAAGTCAGCAACGGCTTCGGGGGCGATATCAACCGGGATCATGACGCTGTCCATCTGCTGGTCAGCAAAGAAGCGGTTGAAATTCTCCGGCGACTTAACCTGGGTAATCGGGTGGCCGATGACGGCGACGACCTGAGTGAATCCACTGACCATTTCAAACCTCATTTTGTTAAATGAATGTTGTGAAAGTATTTCAGCGGAAGCTGAGAGCGACAACGCAGAATTCGGCCATACTGGTTGTTAATCGCACTACCACTGCGATAATCGCGCTAAACTGATTGTATTGTTGCGAAAGTGTGAACAAGTATGCAAAACCAGATTCATACCCGCGATCTGATCGTCGGCCTGCAAAAAGGGCTGGCGCTGATCCAGCTATTTTCAAAAGAGTTCCCCCGGCTCACCGTGCCGCAGGCGGCGAAAATGAGCGGCCTGACGCAAAGCGCCGCGCGGCGCTTTTTCCTTACCCTGCTGCATGAGCGCTATCTGCAAACCGACGGACGCCATTACTGGCTAACGCCTAAAGCGTTAAGGCTGGGGCAGGCGTATGTCGATTCGGCGCAGTTCCCACGCATGGTACGACCGATCGTGGAGTACATCGCCAGCCGGACGGAAGAGCACGCTTCGGTCGGCGTGATCGATGATGATGAGCTGGTGTATATCGCCCGCAGTAAACACACGCCGTTTAACTCGACTTCAGTGCGTCTGGGGGAGAGAGTGCCGATTTACTGTACTGCCGGAGGGCGACTATGGCTGGCTTCGTTAGAGGAAGCCGAGTGTGAAACCGTTTTGCAGCGGATCCGCCGCGAGCAGCGTACGCCCTATACGGTGACGGACGTGGCGGCGTTAATGGAAAAGATCGCTCAGGTTCGTCGCCAGGGATACGCCGCGATTGAGCAGGAGTTTGAAATTGGCATGCTGGTCCTGGCCGTGCCGCTGTCAGATCGGGAAGGGCTATACTGGGGAGCGCTGAGTTTAACCAGCCATCAGTCAAGAACCTCGATTGAGGCACTATGCCGCGATCATCTGGATTTGCTCTATAGCGCTCAGGCGATGCTGGTGGGTTAAAACCAGAGGCGCAGACGATTCTCTCATCTTCGTGCCGAGAGGGCTTACGGTAGGCAAAAAAAGGGCAGGAAGAATCCTGCCCCGGGAATGACTAACCGATATTAGGCGGTGATGCTGTTAGTGAAAGTGTTCCACTCGCCCGACAGGTTGTGCACAGCATTGCTCCAGTTCTCATTGCTTGCGGCAACGTAGTTCTCCCAGTCAGATGCGCCGGTAAGGAATTTAGCGAACTCAACGGTATCGTTAACGATGGCATTGGCGATAGTGGCACCTGCTGAGGTAATAAAATCGCTCAGATAGTTTCCATTATCAACAATAAAGCTGGTAATGCTGTTAGCAAAACCGAGCAGATTAAAACCACCAGAAATAGATTCCATTTCGCCAATAGTTAATTCTTTCATTGGTATTCCTTGTTAAGTCTGATTAATTGTTATTAGTGGGGCTATTACCCACGGAAGAAATACTAACACCCTTAAATTAAATTAATCCAGAGTGTTAATGTGTGAAATATTTAATTTCATACAAACTTAATAAAATGAAGATTATCTTCAGTGATAACGGCTTGAGTCATGAGTGTGAATTTTTTATTCGGGCCGGCTGGCTTTAATGTGAATTGGCGTGACAGCCGCTATAAAGAAGAATGCGCTGAGCGTGGTTAAAGAGGGGAGATAAGACAGGGTGTTATTTTCCCATTTAAAACTTTAATATTGTGCACTATAGATGCTATATGAACCGGGCAGAACAATATTCATGGCAAAAGAGAGGCAGCTCGCGCGGGGAAGGGGAGGGCAAGAGAACATCGCCCTGGTGTCATACCCCACGTTAATATGTTTATTTTCGATTTCACATTCGCCCACCGGGAATGACGGAAGCGCAGCCCGCTGAGTAAACGAGGGCTTAACAATGCCTTGTTAACCCGGAATGACGCCAGCGTTCGAAGAAACAAAAAGTTCGGGGTATGTCTCTTCTACTATATTGCGTACAATAAATTAATTTAGCGTATATATTCAGCTAAACCACTCAGCGCGGTAGCGGGATTCATCTCTCAATAGATACCATCGCTGTCCGCTATGGACAAACCATGTTTAGCGATCATTTGTTAAACAAAAGGCTAATTCATCTAAATAAACGATAACTGCAGGATAATGAATGGCTGCTGATTAATCTGATGCAGCTATTAGTCAAAACGAATTGGCAGTACTGCGTGACTATTATCGCCTCAGTATGGCTAAACCCGTTCCGGCAGTAAGTGGAGAAAGGCGTATCCGGAGGAGGGTTTTTGATCGAGGACGCTGAGGCGGAATTTAGCTACGGACAGAGAAAGCATTGAGAGGGCAGGGGGCACAATCTCAGAATAATAGAAAGGGGAGGAGTGAATGATTGACCACTATCGGCGATGAGAGATTAACAGGGGGAAATAAGTAATGGCGTATCGCGCGATACGCCATTGAGAGATACTATCTGACCATGGTCAGCAGGTTGTGTGAATCCGGCACCATAAAGTCGACGGACATCATCACCGACAGCGCGGTAATGGCCACGATGGAAAAGACGAACAGCTTACGCGCCCAGACTTTATCATCCGCCACTTTATAACCGCGCAGCGCCATTCCGAGCCACCAGACGCTCACCGCCGCAGCGACAACCAGATATTTATATCCAGCGTAGCCGCCCAGGGAGAGCATCAGCGTGGCAACGGCGAAAGCGATGATGTAAACGGTGATATGGTTTTTCGCCACCGAAATGCCTTTCACTACCGGCAGCACCGGAATATTCGCTGCCTGATAATCCTTGAAGCGGAAAATCGCGATAGCGTAAGAGTGAGGCATCTGCCACAGGCTGAAAATCGCCAGCAAAATTGCGGCACCGCTGTCAAAATCACCGGTAACCGCGCAGTAGCCAATCACCGGCGGCGCAGCGCCGGAGAGAGAACCAATCAGCGTGCCGTAGACGGAGTGGCGCTTCATGTACAGGCTGTAAACGCCGACATAAACCACGAACCCCATCACCCCCAGCCAGCAGGCCAGGGGATTCGCGCCAAACCACAGGAGCATGAAGCCAGCAATACCCAGCAGGGTGGCGTATACCAGCGAAGCTTCTGGCGAGATCAGCCCTTTGACCAGCACCCGGTTTTTCGTCCGTTCCATCTTACGATCGATATCACGGTCGATATAGTTGTTGAAAACACAACCCGAGGCGACCACCAGGGATACTCCGAGGAGCGTCCAGATAAAAAGCGGATAGTCGATGTGGCCCTTGGAGGCCAGCAGGAAACCGCCAATCACGGAGATCAGGTTGCCAAAAATAATGCCTGGTTTCGTTACTTGCAGGTATTGCTTAAACATACTCGCCGCTCTTAGTGCATCATCATGTTGTAGTTCAGGTTCCACATAATCCAGATGGAGCCGACAACTACGATAGCAATGATGATTACGGTGAAGATAAATGCGGTCAGGTTCCAACCTTCGTCCGATTTACTGTTCATGTGCAGGAAGTACACGAGGTGTACCACAATCTGCACAACCGCAGTAACCAGGATGGTTCCCAGAATAGCCGCATGCGATGCAGATCCACTCATCACCATTGCAAACGGGATAACCGTCAGAATGATCGACAGGATGAAACCTGTCATGTAGCTCTTCACGCTGCCGTGAGAAGCGCCGCTATGATCGGTAGAATGACTCATTACATCGCCCCCATCAGATATACAACAGAGAACACGCAGATCCACACGACGTCCAGGAAGTGCCAGAACAGGCTCAGGCACATGATACGGGTGCGGTTAGTGCTGGTCAGGCCGCGACGAGAAACCTGAACCATCAGCACCGCCATCCAGATCAGACCAGAGGTCACGTGCAGACCGTGGGTGCCGACCAGCGCGAAGAACGCTGACAGGAAGCCGCTGCGATCCGGGCCCATACCTTCAACAATCAGGTGATGGAATTCATAGAGTTCCATCGCGATGAACCCAGCCCCGAAGAGGAAGGTCAGCGCCAGCCAGGAAACCACCTGGCTCTTGTTGTTTTTGTACATGGCGATAGCCGCCATGCCGTAGGTGATGGAGCTGAACAGCAGCAGCGCGGTTTCAACCAGAACGAACGGCAGTTCAAAAATATCTTTACCGGTCGGACCGCCCGCCGTGCCGTTCACCAGAACGGCATAGGTAGCGAACAGAGTGGCGAAGATAATGCAGTCGCTCATCAGGTAGATCCAGAAACCGAATACCTTCATCGGTCCTGTATCATGGTGCCCGTGTTCGTGCGCGTGGGCGTTATGCGCAAGAGTATCAGTTGCCATTTTTCAGCCCTGCTTTGTTAATCTCATCGAAATGCTGATTTTCCAGTTTTTCGACTACTGCAACCGGCACGTAGTAATCCACGTCCTCGTCAAAGCTCTTAATAATCCAGGTCGCCAGGATACCGACGAAGCTTGCAATCGCCATCCACCAGATATGCCAGATCATTGCGAAACCAAACACCGTTGCGAAAGCAGCAATAACGATGCCCGCGCCGCTGTTTTTCGGCATATGAATCTCTTCATAGCCAGCCGGTTTCTTATACGCGTCGCCTTTTTCTTTCATTTCCCAGAACGCGTCACGCTCGTGAACGACAGGAACGATAGCAAAGTTGTAGAACGGCGGAGGAGAAGAGGTTGCCCACTCCAGCGTACGGCCGCCCCACGGGTCGCCGGTCAGGTCACGGTTCTGCTCGCGATCGCGGATAGAAACGTAGAACTGAATCAGCTGGCAGAGAATACCGCAAGCGATCAGCGCCGCACCGCAGGCTGCAACAACCAGCATCGGGTGGAACTGCGGGTCAATCTGCTGGCTCAGGCGACGGGTCATGCCCATGAAGCCCAGTACGTACAGCGGCATAAACGCCACGAAGAAGCCGATGATCCAGAACCAGAAAGCGCGTTTGCCCCAGGTTTCGTTCAGGGTGAAGCCAAAGGCTTTCGGCCACCAGTAGGTCAGACCTGCGAAGCAACCGAACACCACGCCGCCGATGATGACGTTATGGAAGTGCGCGATCAGGAACAGGCTGTTGTGCAGCACGAAGTCTGCGCCCGGTACCGCCAGCAGTACGCCGGTCATACCCCCTACGGAGAAGGTCACGATAAAGCCAATCGTCCACAGCATTGCTGAGTTGAAGACGATACGGCCCTGGTACATGGTAAACAGCCAGTTGAAGATCTTAACCCCGGTCGGGATAGCGATGATCATGGTCGTAATACCGAAGAAGGCGTTTACGTTCGCGCCCGCACCCATAGTAAAGAAGTGGTGCAGCCAAACGATGAACGACAGAACGGTAATACACACTGTTGCCCATACCAGCGAGGTGTAGCCAAACAGACGCTTACGCGAGAAGGTTGCGGCGATTTCGGAGAAGACACCGAATACCGGCAGAACCAGAATGTACACTTCCGGGTGACCCCAGGCCCAAATCAGGTTGATGTACATCATCATGTTGCCACCCATATCGTTGGTAAAGAAATGGGTGCCCAGGTAGCGGTCCAGGGTCAGCAGCGCGACGGTGACGGTCAGAATTGGGAAGGAGGCGATAATCAGGATGTTGGCGCACAGAGATGCCCAGCTAAACACCGGCATCTTGAACATGGTCATGCCAGGGGCACGCATCTTGATAATCGTTACGAAGAAGTTAATACCGGTGAGCGTTGTACCAATACCGGATAGCTGGAGAGCCCAGATCCAGTAATCGACCCCGACGCCCGGACTGTACTCAATTCCCGAGAGCGGCGGATAGGCCAGCCAACCGGTCTGCGCGAATTCACCGACGCCCAGAGAGAGGTTAACCAGAATCACGCCCACAACGGTGAACCAGAAGCTCAGGTTGTTAAGGAATGGGAAGGCAACGTCGCGCGCGCCGATCTGCAGCGGAACCACCAGGTTCATCAGACCGATAACAAACGGCATCGCTACGAAGAAGATCATGATAACGCCGTGGGCGGTAAAGATCTGATCGTAGTGGTGAGGCGGCAGGAAGCCTGCTTCCCCGGCCGAGGCCAGCACCTGCTGGCTACGCATCATAACGGCGTCAGCGAAGCCACGCAGCAACATGACGATTGCTACGATAACGTACATGATACCGAGACGTTTGTGGTCAACCGAAGTCAGCCACTCATTCCAAAGGTAGGACCACTTACCGAAGTAAGTGATGGCCGCCAGAAGCGCCAGTCCCCCAATGATAATTGCAGCCACCGTAACCACAATAATGGGTTCATGGTAGGGCACTGCATCCAGTGTAAGTTTTCCGAACATCGTTTTCTTCCTCGGCCCCTTAGTGAGCGGTTTCCGCGTGGCTCATGTCCATGCCTTCCATTCCTTCGTGCGCTGCGTGCTCGCCCTCAGGTTGGGTCATATCCATGCTCTTACCGTGAGACATAAATTTGTTAATAACATCTTTAAACAAATCTGGTTTCACGTTAGAGAAGTATTCCACTTTGTTGTATTCGCTAGGCGCAGCCAGTTTGTCGAACGTTTCCATGGAGTCCATGGCGTTCGCAGACTGTTTGGCTTTCGCTACCCACTGATCGAAGGTTGCACGATCCGGCGTGGCGATAGCTTTGAACTTCATTCCTGAGAAGCCCGGGCCGCTATAGCTGGCGGAGATACCGTCGTAAGTACCAGCTTCGTTCGCGATGAGGTGCAGCTGAGTCTGCATCCCGGCCATTGCGTAAATCTGGCTACCTAAACGTGGGATAAAGAACGAGTTCATCACGGAGTTGGAGGTCACTTTAAAGTGTACCGGTACGTTCGCCGGGAAGGCGATTTCGTTGACGGTAGCAATGCCTTGTTCCGGATAGATGAAGAACCATTTCCAGTCCATCGAAACGACTTCGATAGTGATAGGTTTCTCATCGTGAGCAAGCGGTTTGCTCGGCTCTAATGCGTGAGTGGTTTTCCAGGTCAGAACGGCCAGGAACAGGATGATCAGGATAGGAACCGTCCAGACCACAGCTTCCACTTTGTTGGAGTGTGACCAGTTCGGGCTATACTTCGCATCTTTATTGCTCGCACGATACTTCCAGGCAAATCCTACTGCCATCAAGACGGCTGGAATAACGACGATCATCATCAGGCCGAAGGCCGTCAGAATCAGAGAGCGTTGCTCCAGTCCAATCTGTCCTTTTGGGTCGAGGAGTGCAGAATCACAACCACTGAGTAATACAGTGCCTGCGATTAATGACATCCATCCCAAACTTTTATTGTATTTCCTAAGTCTCATTGAACGACCTCAATTCCACGGAATCTGGTGGCGCTTAAAGTGTACGGGCATTTTACGGGAAGGTTGCATTACTGTAAACATAGTTGGAGCTGTGTCTGCTCTATGTTAGCGGCTTCTGCTTGCCCTGTCACATATGTTACGGAGTGTGACATTATCGCTTGCAAACCTTGATTTAGGCGGGATTGATAACGAAAGGGATAAGAACGAAAGGCTTTATAAGAGAATGAGCATAACTACCCGCAAAACAACACAAATAATTAACAATTAATTATCAAATAAAAGACATCGTAAAAGCGGAAAATAAAACCTGCAAAGCTGAATCGGTTAAATTATTTAAAGATTCGCATAAAAATTGTCAATAATTTCCAGAAATCTAAAACGCACAAAACAACAAATCGGCTACGATGAATATAAAATCGTTAATAAGACGTTATAATTACGTTTGGTAATTACAACGTCCACGTACGTTTCTGCGCTGATTTAAATCAGCTCGGTTTTACGTAATGCCAGATAGTCAAGGAAGGCGCCGAGTAAAATACCCGCAATGGCGGTGAGCACAGCGATCTCAAGCAGGCTGGCAAGGAAGGAGAAATTGGTGTAATCCAGCGCGTTGAGCGTCAGCAGCAGCAGCCATATCGCCAGCATCAGGCAGCCAGCAGCCAGAATAATCAATGCCAGCCCGTAGGTTTGTGGAAAGCGCGTGCGGGGCATAAAGCTTTCTGAGCGCTGGGTGTGTTCCAGCGTACGCCGGCAAATTAACAGCAGCACAATCCCCGGTACCGCGGCGACGACGGAAAAGAGATAGAAAGTAGGCCAGCCGTGGGCTTCAACAAACCAGCCGGCGATGGGGCCAACATACACGCGCCCAACGGCAGAGAGGGCTGAGAGCAGGGCAAACTGGGTGGCCGAAAACGATTTATTGCACAGCGTCATCAGCAGCGCGACGAACGCCGCGGTGCCCATCCCGCCGCACAGATTTTCGAAAAACACCGCCGTCGCCATGGAGAAAAGGTGCTTATCGGTAATTGAGAGCAGCCAATATCCGGCGTTGGATACCCCCTGCAGCAGGCCGAAAATCAGCAGCGCGCGGAACAACGTCAGGCGCTGCATAAGCACGCCGCCGTAAAGCGCGCCGACAATCGTGGCGAACAGGCCGAGCGTTTTATTCACCATTCCCACTTCACCCGCATCGAAACCGACGCCGCGAATCAGGAACGTGGTGGTCAGGCTCATGGCAAACGCGTCGCCAAGCTTATAAAGGACAATCAGCAGCAGAATGAGCCAGGCATTATTGCGGCCGAAGAAGTCGCGCAGCGGTGCGGCAACGGCCTGCTCCAGCGTTTTCGGCACCGGAATAACGTCGCTGGGTTCCGGCGCCAGCAGCGTGGCGATAATGCAGGGGATCAGCAGCGCGGCCATCAGCCAGTACATCCCTTGCCAACCCAGCCAGCGATCGGCCAGCCAGAGCGCCAGCCCGCCGGAGACCAGCATCCCCAGACGATAGCCCAGCACGCTGATTGCCGCTCCGGTGCCCCGCTCTTCCGCGGCCAGCACGTCAGTTTTCCACGCGTCAAACACGATATCCTGCGAGGCGGAACAAAAGGCGATGACCACCGCCAGCGCCGCCATCCAGCGCAGCTGCGTGGACGGTTCAAGGAAACCCATCGCCGCAATGGCGATAAGGAGCAGAAACTGGGTCGCCAGCAGCCAGCCGCGACGACGGCCGAGAAACGGCGGCGTATAGCGGTCCATCACCGGCGACCAGAGGAACTTAAAGACGTAGGCCTGGCCGACGAGCGAGAAAAAACCGATAGTTTTCAGATCGATGTTTTCAACGGTCATCCACGCCTGCAGCGTGCCGGAGGTGAGGGCGAGCGGTAGTCCCGAGGCAAAACCGAGGATCAGCAGGATAGCTGATTTTGGCTGCGTGAAAATGCGTAAGTAATGATTAGACATGGCATGTCGTGCAGACCCGGCGCGAGGCCGGGTCTGCGACTTCAATTAACGCGCGTTTTGCTTGATGAAATCGTGAATGCTGGTGTCCT
>NZ_VOJB01000008.1:0-773 GCF_007910085.1 Klebsiella sp. ME-303
AACCGAATTGACCTGCGTGAATCGAAAGTGTGAGGTCCGCTTATCATTTAGATCTATCCACGGAAACGGATTGGGTCAGTTATGAGCGAACTATAGTCATTCTAACCCTGAGAATTACACTTTTGAGTGATTCAGGGTATGCGCTTACTGGTTACGAATATTGAGCGAGAATCATGTGATGATCGCCGCTTCTCTTTCGAACCAGTAGGTGCTCCGCGTTCGCTAACGAATACTCAGGGCATGCAGATACACTGCTGACTATATTTCTTTCGAAGAGTGTGGAATGCATACCAATCCCCGATGAAAGGAGTTGGTGATGACTGCGACTAATCAATTTGCTGCACATGTTGGTCTGGACTGGGCAGATAAAAAACACGATGTCTGTGTTCAGTTCAAAAACGGTGAACGCGTATTCCATGTGATTGAACATACGGCAGAAGCGCTTGATATCTGGCTTACTGAGTTACACCAGAAGGTAAAAGGCAGAATCGCAATAGCTCTCGAGCTGAAGAAGGGCCCCGTGGTATATGCTCTTCAAAAATATCCCTTTATCACCGTTTTCTCCGTCCACGCTTTGTCCCTGGCTCGTTACCGGCAAGCCTTCTCACCCAGCGGCGCTAAAAATGACCCGCAGGATGCCGAGCTAGCATTAGAGTTAATGCTACGCTATCCCAAAAAGATAAAAGCCATTGAACCCGACAACGCAGATATCCGGTTACTCCAGCAATTAGTTGAGCAGCGCCGACTGCTGGTCGAAGACAAGCGTCGCTTTG
>NZ_VOJB01000080.1:0-179258 GCF_007910085.1 Klebsiella sp. ME-303
TAAACCGGACTCACGAAACGCTTGGTTGATGTCTGAATGGTGTTCCCCGCGCCAGCAGGGATAAACCGCCCGGAGGAAACGTGGCAACAGTTCAATACACGTGTTCCCCGCGCCGCCATCCTTATTATCCTGTACTTTATTTTTTCCAGCATTCTTTAGTGTGGCAAAGTCCGCTTCCAGGTAATACTTGCCAAATTTTGGGCTCATGGGAACAGTGCGCCGTTTTTAACATAGCGCTTATACCGATGTTTTACCGATGCTGGGTTCCGAGCCCAAATCCAACCCGTCCTGCCAGACGCGCTGCCAGATATAAACCTGGCTGTCGGCGATGGATCGCGTGCTGGCAGCCAGTAGCAACAATGGTATTAAAAAATGAAAACGCATCATGGCGACAGTCCTTGTTGCCTGATTTTATCGTTAGTCTATTTTGAGGCGGGTCTCTTCTCCGCCTTCGCCAGCTCTTTCACCAGCGGCAGCATCACTTTCATTACATCGCGTCCGCGATGCTCAATACGCCCCGGCAGCGCTTTATCAATATACTGCAGGTTATCCAGCTGTACGTCATGCCAGCTCGTGCCCTGTGGGAAGCTGCGTGATTTGCTCCGCTGCTGATAACCGTCTTTCTTACCCAATGACCAGTTGGTCGCTTCCACCGACAGTACCGGGATCCCGGCGCTATCAAAAACGCTGGCGTCGTTGCAGCAGCCGGTGCCTTTCGGGAAGTCCCGGTTCATCCCAGGATTGGTGAAGGCCGCGATGCCGTGGCTACGGGCGATAGCCAGCGCCCGGTCGCGGGTGAGCTTGCGCACCGATGCTGGCGTGCTGCGGCCGCTATTAAAGTACAGCTTATCGCCCACGACCAGGTTATCGAGATTAATCACCAGCAGGGTGTTTTTCTTTTCCGCGTCGCTCATGCGCTTAAGCAGATTCTGCGCACCCAGCCGGCCTTCTTCTTCGCCGCTGGTGGCAACGAAGCGAATACCGTAACGGGTAGGAACGTTCTTTAACTGTTCAGCAAGTTCCAGCATGACGCCGAGACCCATCGCGTTGTCGTCTATCCCTTGCAGGGTCAGGCCGCCGAGGTTGTTTTCAACATCTTTATTGCTCTGCGGCGCGTAGGTATCCAGGTGCGCCATGATAATAATCTGCTGGCGAGATTGGCCTTCATGAGCGGCGATCACCGTACTGCCGGTGGCGTTATGCCAGTTTTTACGCTGATTGCTATCGGTATAGACGTAGCGGGTATTGAAGCTGCGCACATCGCTCTGGTAGCCCATCTGGGCGAACTGCTGGCGGAGATAATCGGCCGACAGCATCTCGGCCGGCGTGCCGGTCATTCTTCCGGGATAAAAGGTGGCGATATGACGAGCCTGGGCATTGGCGGTTTCGCCCGGGGCGCTGAATGCCGGGGCGGCGGAGAAGACAAAACCTGCGCCCAACGCCAGGGGGAGCAGGCGACGGCACAATGCGGAAAACATAGGGGGTCCTTTAGCACTTAAAACAATTTCACCCGCGTAGTATGAAACTGTGACCGGGGTTAAACAATTTCAATCGCTCTTAAATGGTGGAAAAACCGCGTGTTAAGCACTTTTTGATATTTGCTTTCCCAGGTCGTTATTCTTTTGAGTAACAACTCATTCCATTTCGTAATTTCATTTGCTCTAAACCGCACCCTATAGTCGCTCTATTGCTGATTGTAAGAGAGTTGTTGCGCAGTGGAATACTTGCCGATATTTGCCGAAGTGAAAGACAGACCCGTGCTGGTGATCGGCGGCGGCGAGATAGCCGCGCGTAAGATTACGTTTTTGCTGCGCGCTGAAGCGAAGGTGCAAATTGTCGCCGAAACGCTGATGCCGGAACTTGCCGAAAAGGTCGAGCGCGAGGAAATTCAGTGGCGGGCAACCGTATTCGAAGAGCAGCAGCTTGACGACGTATTCCTGGTGATTGCCGCCACGGAAGATGACGAGCTGAACCAACGCGTTTATGTCGCGGCTAACGCGCGCTATCGGCTGGTCAACGTCGTGGATAATCAGGCGCTGTGCTCGTTTGTCTTTCCATCCATTGTCGATCGCTCTCCGCTGCTGGTGGCTATCTCTTCCAGCGGAAAAGCGCCGGTGCTGTCGCGGATTTTGCGCGAAAAAATCGAAGCGCTGCTGCCCACCAACCTTGGGCGGCTGGCTGAAACGGCGAGCTACTGGCGTCACCATATTAAAACCCATCTGAAAACCACCGCCGAACGCCGCCGCTTTTGGGAGCGCGTGTTTACAGGTCGCTTTGCCAGCCTGATGCTGGCGGGCAATAAAGATGAAGCGGAAAAAGCGCTGGAAGATGAACTTCGGCAGCCGGAAAAACGCCCTGGTGAAATTATTCTCGTCGGGGCAGGGCCAGGCGATGCCGGATTGCTGACCCTGCGCGGCCTGCAGGCCCTTCAGCAGGCGGACGTGGTGTTTTACGACAACCTGGTCACCCCGGAAGTACGTGAACTGGTGCGCCGGGACGCGGAGACAATCTGCGTCGGCAAAAGCGCCGCCGGCGTATCTGTACCGCAGCAGGAGATCAACCGCCTGCTGCTGGAAGCGGCGAAAGCGGGCAAGACGGTGATTCGCCTGAAGGGCGGCGACCCGTTTATTTTTGGCCGCGGCGGTGAAGAGCTGCAGGCCGCAGCCGAAGAGGGCATTCCATTTCAGGTCGTTCCGGGCGTCACGGCGGCGGCGGGCGCAACGGCCTATGCCGGTATTCCGCTGACGCATCGTGATTATGCCCAGAGCGTAACCTTCATTACCGGGCACTTTGGCGCTGAAAATTCACCGCTCGACTGGGCGCGGCTGGCGCAAAGCGGCCAGACCCTGGCGATTTATATGGGCAGTCTGAAAGCGGCGGAAATCAGCGCTCAGCTGATCGCCAACGGTCGCGGAGGCGATACCCCGGTGGCGGTAATCTCGCGCGGCACCCGCGCCGATCAGCAAACGAAGACCGGCACATTACAACAGCTTGAAAACCTGGCGAAAGACGCCCCGATGCCCGCGCTGCTGGTGGTGGGTGAAGTGGTGCAATTACATCAACAGCTCGCCTGGTTTCAACACACCTCATCCTCAGACGCCTTCAAGGCTTCTGTAGTAAATCTGGCTTAAGGAACGGTTATGGACCAAAAACGACTTACTCACCTGCGGCAACTGGAGGCGGAAAGCATCCATATCATTCGTGAGGTGGCCGCCGAATTCTCTAACCCGGTGATGATGTACTCCATCGGCAAAGACTCCAGCGTGATGCTGCATCTGGCGCGTAAAGCGTTTTATCCAGGCACCCTGCCGTTCCCGCTGCTGCACGTCGATACCGGCTGGAAATTCCGCGAAATGTACGAGTTCCGTGACCGTACCGCTAAAGCCTACGGCTGTGAGCTGCTGGTGCACAAAAACCCGGAAGGGGTGGCGATGGGGATTAACCCGTTCGTGCACGGCAGCGCCAAGCATACTGATATCATGAAAACCGAAGGCCTCAAGCAGGCGCTGAACAAATACGGCTTCGATGCCGCGTTCGGCGGCGCCCGTCGCGATGAAGAGAAATCCCGCGCTAAAGAGCGTATTTACTCCTTCCGCGACCGCTTCCACCGCTGGGATCCGAAAAACCAGCGCCCGGAGCTGTGGCACAACTATAACGGCCAGATTAACAAGGGCGAAAGTATCCGCGTATTCCCGCTCTCCAACTGGACCGAGCTGGACATCTGGCAGTACATCTATCTGGAAAATATTGAAATTGTTCCGCTGTACCTGGCGGCGGAGCGTCCGGTGCTGGAGCGCGACGGGATGCTGATGATGATCGATGACGATCGCATCAATTTACAGCCCGGCGAGATGATCAAAAAACAGATGGTACGCTTCCGCACCCTCGGCTGCTGGCCGCTGACCGGCGCGGTGGAGTCCAATGCGCAAACGCTGCCGGAGATCATCGAAGAGATGCTGGTCTCGACCACCAGCGAACGACAGGGGCGCGTGATTGACCGCGACCAGGCAGGCTCCATGGAGCTGAAGAAACGTCAGGGTTATTTCTAAGGAGCCGCCATGAATACGACTATTGCACAACAAATTGCCAACGAAGGCGGCGTTGAAGCCTACCTGCATGCCCAGCAGCACAAAAGCCTGCTGCGCTTTTTGACCTGCGGCAGCGTCGACGACGGCAAAAGTACGCTGATTGGCCGCCTGCTGCACGATACCCGTCAGATTTACGAAGATCAGCTCTCTTCGCTGCATAACGACAGCAAACGTCACGGTACCCAGGGCGAAAAACTCGATCTGGCGCTGCTGGTGGACGGTCTGCAGGCCGAGCGTGAGCAGGGCATCACCATCGACGTCGCCTATCGTTACTTCTCTACCGAGAAGCGCAAATTTATTATCGCCGACACCCCGGGACACGAACAGTATACCCGCAACATGGCGACCGGCGCGTCAACCTGCGACCTGGCGATCCTGCTGATCGACGCCCGCAAAGGCGTACTCGATCAAACCCGTCGTCACAGCTTTATCTCCACGCTGCTGGGGATCAAACACCTGGTGGTGGCGGTGAACAAAATGGACCTCGTCGATTTTAGCGAAGAGACCTTTAACACCATCCGTGAAGCGTATCTGACCTTTGCTGAACAGCTGCCAGGCGATCTCGACATTCGCTTTGTCCCGCTTTCCGCGCTTGAAGGGGACAACGTCGCCAGCCAGAGCGATAAAATGCCGTGGTACAGCGGCCCGACGCTGCTGGAAGTGCTGGAAACCGTTGAGATTCAGCGCGTGGTGGAAAGCCAGCCGCTGCGCTTCCCGGTGCAGTACGTCAACCGCCCGAACCTCGACTTCCGCGGGTTCTCCGGTACGGTTGCCGCCGGCAGCGTGAGCGTAGGACAGCGCCTGAAAGTGCTGCCGTCGGGGGTGGAATCCACCGTGGCGCGCATCGTCACCTTTGACGGCGATCTGCCGGAAGCGGCGGCCGGGGAAGCGATCACTCTCGTGCTGAAGGATGAAATTGATATCAGCCGCGGTGACCTGCTGGTGGACGCGACTGTCTCTCTGCCTGCGGTACAAAGCGCCAGCGTTGATGTGGTATGGATGGCGGAGCAGGCCCTAACGCCTGGCCAGAGCTATGACATTAAAATCGCCGGTAAGAAAACCCGCGCCCGCGTGGATGGCGTACGCTACCAGGTCGATATTAACAACCTGACCCAGCGTGAAGTGGAATCGCTGCCGCTCAACGGCATTGGGCTGGTGGATCTGACTTTCGACGAGCCGCTGGTACTCGATAAATACCAGGATAACCCGGTCACCGGGGGCCTGATTTTTATCGATCGTTTGACTAACGTGACCGTTGGCGCAGGGATGGTACGCGAACCGAACGAGCAGGCTCAGGCAGGCGCTTCGCAATACAGCGCGTTTGAGCTTGAGCTGAACCAGCTTATTCGCAAGCACTTCCCGCACTGGGACGCCCGCGACCTGCTGGGAGGCAAGTAATGGCCCGGCATGACGAAAACGTCGTCTGGCACGCGCATCCTGTCACGCAGGCGCAGCGCGAGCAGCATCATGGCCATCGCGGCGTGGTGCTGTGGTTCACCGGGCTTTCGGGCTCGGGGAAATCCACCGTTGCCGGCGCGCTGGAAGAGGCGCTGCATCGGCTCGGCGTGAGCACCTATTTACTGGATGGCGATAACGTGCGTCACGGCCTGTGCAGCGATCTTGGCTTCAGCGACGACGACCGCAAAGAAAACATTCGCCGGGTGGGTGAAGTGGCGAAGCTGATGGTGGATGCCGGGCTGGTAGTATTGACTGCGTTTATATCACCGCATCGCGCAGAGCGGCAGATGGTGCGCGAACGTTTGGGCGAAGGGCGCTTTATTGAAGTCTTTGTCGATACACCGCTGGCGATCTGCGAAGCGCGGGATCCGAAAGGGCTGTACAAGAAGGCACGGGCCGGGGAGCTGCGCAACTTTACCGGAATTGATTCAGTGTATGAATCCCCGGAGCGCGCCGAAATTCACCTCGACGGTGAACAATTGGTAACAAATTTGGTGCACCAATTATTAGACCTGCTACGACAGAGCGATATTATCAGATCCTGAAACGGCAGCGGCATCATCACAGGATGCCGATCGCCAGGTCAACAGGATTCGATATGCGCAATACCCAGAACATCAGTATTATTCGTTCAGAACCGCCGCCGGCAGTCAGCGACGAGACCACCTGGTCTCTGTCGGGCGCTGCCGTTGGCTTTATTTCATGGCTGCTGGCGCTGGGTATTCCCTTCCTGATCTATGGCAGTAACACGCTATTTGTCCTCCTCTACACCTGGCCGTTCTTCCTGGCATTAATGCCGGTTGCCGTCGTGGTTGGCATCGCGCTGCATTCGCTGATGGACGGCAAACTTCAGTACAGCGTCTGCGCGACGATTTTAACCGTCGGACTGATGTTCGGTCTGCTGTTCCTCTGGCTACTGGGGTAGTCCTTTCTACGAATGAATCTAGCCTGGGTATCAACGGTAAAAATGTGGTACAGTCCCCGCGTTACGCGGCGTCGTCCGCGCGCCAGAGTAGAGAACTCGGGCGAGTTATGGGATGATGATGCCGTTTTTCAGGGGGCAGGATGGGTAAACTAACGCTGCTGTTATTGGCTTTGCTGGTCTGGCTGCAGTACTCGCTATGGTTCGGCAAAAATGGTCTGCACGACTATAGCCGGGTTAACGACGATGTCTCCGCGCAGCAGGCAACGAACGCTAAATTAAAAGCACGCAACGATCAGCTGTTCGCCGAAATTGACGACCTCAACGGCGGTCAGGAAGCTATCGAAGAGCGCGCGCGCAATGAACTCAGTATGACCCGCCCGGGCGAAACGTTTTATCGTCTGGTGCCGGATGCGTCAAAACGCAACCAGGCCGCGGGGCAACAGCAGAATAATCGATAAACAGGCCCAGGATTACAACATGGCAGCCACTTTTCCGGGCGTTTGCGCCGTGGTGCCGGCAGCCGGTTTTGGCCGCCGCATGCAAACGGAATGCCCTAAACAATATCTCTCAATCGGTAACAAAACGATTCTCGAGCACGCGGTCGCCGCGCTGCTGGCAAACCCCCTTATACAGCGGGTAGTGATTGCCGTCAGCCCGGGCGACGTTCGCTTCAGCCAACTGCCGTTGGCGAACCACTCCCAAATCACCGTCGTTGATGGCGGCACGGAACGCGCGGACTCCGTTCTCGCTGGCCTGAAGGTTCTTGGCGAAGCCGACTGGGTGCTGGTGCACGATGCCGCGCGCCCCTGCCTGCACCAGGACGATCTCAGCCGCCTGCTTCAGCTATGCCAAACCAGCCGTACGGGCGGCATTCTGGCCGCTCCGGTTCGCGACACGATGAAGCGCGCGGAGCCGGGCAGGGCAGCCATCGCCCATACCGTTGAACGTAACGATTTATGGCACGCGCTGACGCCGCAATTTTTCCCTCGCGAACTGCTTGTTGATTGCCTGACGCGGGCGCTTAATGAAGGGGCGACCATCACCGACGAAGCCTCGGCGCTGGAGTACTGCGGCTTTCATCCTGAACTGGTCGCCGGACGAGCTGATAATATTAAAGTGACGCGCCCGGAAGACCTGGCGCTGGCCGAATTTTACCTTACCCGTTCCCGACACCAGGAGAAGGCTTAATGCGAATTGGACACGGTTTTGACGTACACGCTTTTGGCGGTGAAGGCCCAATCATCATCGGCGGCGTGCGCGTACCCTACGAGAAAGGGCTGCTGGCCCACTCCGACGGCGACGTCGCGCTGCACGCGCTGACCGATGCGCTGCTCGGCGCGGCGGCGCTGGGCGACATCGGCAAGCTGTTCCCGGATACCGACCCGGCCTTTAAGGGCGCCGACAGCCGCGAACTGCTGCGCGAAGCGTGGCGGCGGATTCAGGCGAAAGGCTATACCCTTGGCAACGTTGACGTCACCATTATCGCCCAGGCGCCAAAAATGCTGCCGCATATTCCCCAGATGCGCATCTTTATTGCCGAAGATCTCGGTTGCCATATGGACGATGTTAACGTCAAAGCCACCACCACGGAAAAGCTGGGCTTTACCGGTCGCGGCGAAGGCATTGCCTGTGAAGCGGTGGCGCTGCTGCGTAAGGCGGAGAAATGATCGCTTTTGACGAACTCACTTATCTGCATGGAAAACCGCTGAGCCAGGGGCTGCTAAAAGCCAACCCGGAGGACTTCGTGGTGGTTGAGGATCTGGGCTTTGCGCCTGACGGCGAAGGCGAGCATGTGCTGGTGCGTATTCTGAAAAACGGCTGCAATACCCGTTTTGTTGCTGACGCGCTGGCAAAATTCCTTAAAATTCATGCGCGTGAAGTGAGCTTTGCCGGGCAGAAGGACAAACACGCGGTCACTGAACAGTGGCTGTGCGCCCGAGTGCCGGGCAAAGAGATGCCCGACCTGAGCAAATTTCAGCTTGAAGGCTGTCAGGTACTGGAGTACGCGCGCCATAAGCGCAAGCTGCGCCTCGGGGCGCTGAAGGGGAACCAGTTTACGCTGGTGCTGCGCGAAATCAGCGATCGCGACGATGTCGAAACGCGTTTACAGGCGATTGCTGAGCATGGCGTACCTAACTATTTTGGCGCCCAGCGCTTCGGTATCGGCGGCAGTAACCTGCTGGGGGCGCTGCGCTGGGCCGAGAGCGGCGCGCCGGTGCGCGATCGCAATAAACGCAGTTTTTGGTTGTCGGCGGCCCGCAGCGCATTGTTTAATCAACAGGTTGGTATTAGATTAAAAAAACCGGAATTTAATCAGGTTGTTGATGGCGATGCGCTACAATTAGCGGGGCGCGGAAGCTGGTTCGTTGCGGCCTCTGAAGAACTGACGGAACTCCAGGCGCGGGTAGATAACCGCGAGCTGATGATTACCGCTGCGCTTGTGGGCAGCGGCGATTGGGGAAGCCAACGGGATGCGCTGGCCGCCGAGCAGGCGGCAGTGGTCGAAGAGACGCAGCTACAGGCGCTGCTGGTGCGTGAAAAAGTAGAGGCCGCCCGCCGGGCGATGCTGCTTTATCCCCAGCAGATGAGCTGGAACTGGTGGGATGACGTTACCGTTGAACTGCGTTTCTGGCTGCCCGCGGGCAGCTTCGCCACCAGCGTAGTAAGGGAGCTTATCAATACAACGGGTGACTATGCGAATATTGCTGAGTAACGATGATGGGATTCATGCGCCGGGCATTCAGACCCTGGCAAAGGCCTTACGGGAATTCGCTGAGGTTCAGATAGTTGCACCCGATCGTAACCGCAGCGGAGCGTCGAACTCCCTGACGCTGGAATCTTCGCTTCGCACTTTCACTTTTGATAACGGCGATATCGCCGTACAGATGGGCACGCCGACGGACTGTGTTTATCTCGGGGTCAACGCCCTGATGCGGCCGCGTCCGGATATCGTGGTTTCAGGCATTAACGCCGGACCCAACCTCGGTGACGACGTCATCTATTCCGGCACCGTTGCCGCCGCGATGGAAGGCCGTCATCTGGGCTTTCCGGCGCTGGCCGTCTCGCTAAACGGCTATCAGCATTACGATACCGCCGCTGCGGTCACCTGCTCTATTCTGCGCGCTTTAAGCCGCGAGCCGCTGCGCACCGGGCGCATTCTCAATATCAACGTGCCGGATCTGCCTCTTGAGCAGATCAAAGGTATCCGCGTGACCCGCTGCGGCAGTCGCCATCCTTCCGACCAGGTGATCCCGCAAAAAGATCCGCGCGGCAATACGCTGTACTGGATCGGACCGCCGGGCGAAAAGTACGACGCCGGGCCGGATACCGACTTTGCCGCCGTGGATGAAGGCTATGTGTCGGTCACGCCGCTACACGTCGATTTAACCGCCCACGGCGCGCATGAGGTGGTTAGCGGTTGGCTGGATCGCGTTGGAGTTGATACGCAATGGTAAGTAAACGTGTTGAAAGTCTTCTCAATCAGCTCCGCACGCAGGGCATTATTGACGAGCGCGTGCTGAACGCGATCGCCATGGTGCCGCGAGAAAAGTTTGTTGATGAAGCCTTTGAACATAAGGCGTGGGAAAACACGGCGCTGCCGATTGGTCAGGGGCAAACCATCTCGCAACCCTACATGGTGGCGCGGATGACCGAGCTTCTGACGCTAACGCCGGAGTCCCGGGTGCTGGAAATCGGCACCGGCTCTGGCTATCAGACGGCGATTCTGGCGCATCTGGTGCATCACGTTTGCTCGGTTGAGCGAATTAAGAGTTTGCAGTGGCACGCGCGCCGTCGTCTTAAACAACTTGATTTACATAATGTTTCAACCCGTCACGGCGATGGATGGCAGGGTTGGCAGGCGCGTGCGCCGTTCGACGCGATTATCGTTACCGCCGCGCCGCCGGAAATTCCGGCCGCTCTGCTGGCGCAGCTGGACGATGGCGGCGTACTGGTGCTGCCGGTTGGCGAAGAGCATCAGTTCCTGAAGCGGATCCGTCGGCGCGGCAACGAGTTTGTCATTGATACTGTCGAAGCCGTGCGCTTTGTTCCCCTCGTGAAGGGGGAGTTAGCCTGAACCCGGATTATTCCAGGTTTTTTTGCCTGCATTTAGGCATAGGGTGGACACATTTTTCGTGTCCTGGCCGGGCGCCGTCCGGTGAGCAAGATATTGGTAGTTAACATATTCCTGGGGGATAAATGAGCGCGGGAAGCCCAAATTTTACCTTAAGCCGCATTGCGGCTTTATCACTGGTGTCACTGTGGCTGGCAGGCTGCAGCAGCTCCAACAATCCGCCTGCGCCGGTCAGCTCGGCTGGCGGGACTTCGTCTTCCAGCACGAATTCCGGAATGCTGATCACGCCTCCATCCAATAACGTTCCGCAGGCGCGCCCGGTACAAACGCAGCCGGTGCAGACGCAGCCCGCTCAGGTCCAGCCGATGGCTCAGGAGCCGGTACAAACGGTGAACGGCAAAATTGTCTACAATCGTAAGTATGGGGATATTCCGAAAGGTAGCTATACCGGCGGCAGTACCTATACTGTTAAACGCGGCGACACGCTATTCTATATTGCGTGGGTCACCGGGAACGACTTCCGCGACCTGGCGCAGCGTAATAATATCCCGGCGCCGTACGGACTGAACGTGGGTCAGACGCTGCAGGTTGGCAACGCATCCGGTCAGCCAATCACCGGAGATAACCCTGTCGCCCAGGCCAGCGTGAAGGCCAGCAGCGGCGGGATGTTAACCGCAAATTCTGCACAAAAATCCACCGCGGTGGTTGCGTCCCAACCAACTATTACGTATTCTGAATCTTCAGGTGAACAGAGTGCTAATAAGATGTTGCCGAATAACAAGCCTGCGACGACAACAACCGTCGCGCCTGTTACGGCCCCGGCTGTCAGCACAACCCAATCGACTGCAAGCAGTACGTCAACCAGTTCGCCGATCTCTTCATGGCGCTGGCCGACTGATGGCAAGGTTATCGAGAACTTTAGTGGTGCCGAAGGTGGCAATAAAGGTATTGATATTGCAGGCAGTAAAGGACAGGCTATTGTCGCGACCGCAGATGGGCGCGTCGTCTATGCCGGTAACGCACTGCGCGGTTACGGTAATCTTATTATCATCAAACACAACGATGATTACCTGAGCGCCTACGCACATAACGATACGATGCTGGTAAAAGAGCAACAAGATATCAAGGCGGGGCAGAAAATCGCTACCATGGGTAGCACAGGTACAAGTTCTACACGTTTGCATTTTGAAATTCGTTACAAGGGGAAATCCGTCAACCCGCTGCAGTATTTACCGCAGCGATAATTTGGCAAAGTACGGATAAGCTCAGTATCGCTAAAAGAGGCGCCAGGGCGGCCAGAATGCCTGCTTTACCGGGGCAGAAAAGGTTCTCGTCCGGGCGTCTTTTAAGTGATGTTTAGCGGAAGGTGCTTTGCTCAGGGATCACGGGTAGGAGCCATCTTTATGAGTCAGAATACGCTGAAAGTTCATGATTTAAATGAAGACGCGGAATTTGATGAGAACGGAGTCGAGGTTTTTGATGAGAAAGCCTTAGTTGAAGAGGAACCCAGTGATAGCGATCTGGCTGAGGAAGAGCTTCTTTCGCAGGGAGCAACCCAACGGGTGCTCGATGCGACGCAGCTTTATCTTGGAGAGATTGGTTATTCCCCACTGCTGACGGCCGAAGAAGAGGTTTATTTTGCGCGTCGCGCGCTGCGTGGTGACGTTGCGTCACGCCGCCGGATGATCGAAAGTAACCTGCGTCTGGTCGTCAAGATAGCCCGCCGTTACGGCAATCGCGGTCTGGCTCTGCTGGATCTGATTGAAGAAGGTAACCTGGGGCTGATTCGCGCAGTTGAGAAGTTTGACCCGGAACGTGGGTTCCGTTTTTCGACTTACGCGACCTGGTGGATTCGCCAAACGATTGAACGGGCGATCATGAACCAAACCCGTACCATTCGTTTACCTATCCATATCGTCAAAGAGCTGAACGTTTATCTGCGTACCGCACGCGAGTTGTCCCATAAGCTGGACCACGAGCCAAGCGCGGAAGAGATAGCCGAACAGCTGGATAAGCCAGTTGATGACGTGAGCCGCATGCTGCGTCTGAACGAGCGCATTACCTCGGTGGATACACCGCTGGGCGGCGACTCGGAAAAAGCGCTGCTGGATATTCTGGCCGATGAAAAAGACAACGGCCCGGAAGACACCACGCAGGACGATGACATGAAACAAAGCATCGTCAAATGGCTGTTCGAACTGAACGCCAAGCAGCGTGAAGTGCTGGCTCGTCGCTTTGGTCTGCTCGGCTATGAAGCCGCGACGCTTGAGGATGTGGGCCGCGAAATTGGCCTGACCCGCGAACGCGTGCGTCAGATCCAGGTAGAAGGTCTCCGCCGTCTGCGGGAGATCCTGCAAAGCCAGGGGCTGAACATCGAAGCGCTGTTCCGCGAGTAAGACACCTTTCTTAAAAAAGGCTCAATCGTTTGATTGGGCCTTTTTCTTTTTTGGGCCTCCGTCGCTTACGCGATCGCCGTCTCGTGGAGGTGCCACCAGATGATTTTCTCTTCCTGCAGACGGAAAAGAACCGTCGACCAGCGCGCGGTTTCCGCTTTGCCGGGGAGCGCGTGTATTTCCCGGTAGCTCACCGCTGCGCCATCGCACCATTCGGCAAGTATGACGGCACTATCGACGACAATCTTTAAGCCCGGACGGCTGGCGCGAGCCCCGTGAAAAAAGGCGCTGACCGCCTGATGATCCATGCGCATACCGTTTATCGGGATCATGGTAAAGTCCGGGCTAAAGCGACGCATCAGCGCGTCGGCGCTCCCTTCACCCTGATTCAGCCAGTTTTCTATAGCCACGTGGGCCGCAATAACTTCCGCAATATAGCGATTCATTTGTTCTCCATTTTACCGTGCAGGCGCATGATTATCGCCCGGTTATCGAAGGTAAGGCAGCCCAGCAGCGGCGCCAGGGTCAACGCGGCGGCGGCGATAAATACGCCACGCCACGCCTGCGGCGTTGGCCAGTAAAGCAAAAAGGCGCTCAGTAAGGCTGCCAGTAGCGCAGATCCCATCAGGAAACTGAGCTGGCGGTTAAGATTCCACAGCGCGCTGGCGTCCGGCATATCGCCGTTCGCCACATTCAGAAACGCGCTGCTCTGGGCCGTACTGCTGCACAGGCTGCCGCCTGCGCCCATGAATATAAATGCCGCGATTAACATACTGCTGGCGGTATGGGCATTGACGCCAGCCAGGGTGACGATCCCGACTGCCTGGAGAAGGCAGCCTACCGCGATAAGCGGGCGAGGGCCGAGACGATTGAAATAGCGGCCGGTCGTCGCGATCGCCACAAACGAGGCCAGCGACCACGGAAGCATCAGGGCGCCGATGGCGGAGGGCGACATTCCCGTCACGCTTTGTAAATAAAACATCCCGACGACATTGATGCCAATAAAAGTCCCCGGCACGCAGAGATAGACCAGCATTGAAAAGCGCAGCAGCGGATCGCGCAGTAGCGAGAGACGCAGGAGTCCCCCCGGCCGCGCGACGCGTCTCTCATCCTTAATCCACAGCGCTGCCAGTCCGAACGTCAGCAGCGCGATCGGCAGGCTGGCAAAGAAAACCCAGCGCCAACTGAGCGATTGCACCAGCACCCCGCCGATCGCCGGCGAGCACGCCGGCGCCAGCAGCCCGACCAGCATCACCGCGGCGGAAAGTTTCGCCCGCTCGTGAGGCCTGAACTGTTGCCAGGTTAGCGACTGGCCTGGCGGAATCAATAGTCCGCCGCCCATCCCCTGCAGGGCGCGCCACATGACAAGGCTGGTCAACGAGTCGGCCATTCCTGCGGCCAGAGCCCCAAAGCTAAATATGCTGAGCGAAAGCAGGAATACCCGCCGGGTACCAAACTGCTGGCTGAGCCAGGCGCTAAACGGCAGTACCAGCGTGAGCCCGGCAATATAGCCATTGCTGACCCACGCCAGTTCGCCCACCGACGCGTGCAGCGTCCGGCCCATCGCCGGAAAGGCGACGCTGGCGATGAACATATTGATTAAGTCGAGAAAGAAACCCAGCAGAAAAACGGTTGCGACCTTGCTGCGATACGTCATTGATTAAACCCCCCGTGAAGGCCGCTACTGTAAACCTCAGCATCAGGGCGAATAAACACGACATTCGGAGATATACTGTCTGAAATTTTTTGACAATTGGCGGCGCGATGCTGAACCTGCAGCGGATGAACATATTTGTAGCGGTGGTCGATAGCGGAAGTTTTACCGCGGCGGCGACGGCGCTGGGGCAGACCAAGGCGGTGGTGAGTTTCAACATTCGCCAGCTGGAGAGCGAGCTGGGGGTTACGCTGCTGTTGCGATCGACCCGTCGACTGACGCTGACGGAAGCCGGTTCGCTCTTCTATCATCGCGGGGTCGCGCTGCTGAAAGCGGCGGAAAACCTGCAGGACGACGTCCGGGGTAGCCACGTGGGGTTGAGCGGTGAACTGCGGATCACAACGACGCCAGAATATGGCGCGCAGGTGATTATCCCGGCGCTGGCGGAGTTCAGCCAGCGGCATCCAGCGCTCCGCGTGCGCCATGTTTCTTCTTCTCACCACGCGGATTTAATCTCCGAACGGTTTGACGTGGCGATTCGCCTCGGGACGCTGGCGGATTCGCGCTACCGCGCGGCGCTGATATCGCGTTTTGCCATCGTCCCGGTTGCTGCCCCATCATGGCTGGCGCAGCATCCTGTAAAGACGCTTGAGGAGCTGGCCCACGCGGCGTGGATTATTCATGAACGTCTGACCGCGCCGCTCCGCTGGCCGCTTACCGGGCCCGATGAGGAGAGCATCGCCTTCGAGATTAAACAGGCGCCGCGGCTGTCGGCAGATAGCGCCAGCGCGCTGATGGCCTTTGCGCTAGCGGGCAGCGGCATCGCGCTGCTGCCCGAATGGCTGGTGGCCGCTGCGCTGGCAGACAGCGCGCTGGTGAAGGTGATGCCGGCGTTTAGCTTTCCGCGCCAGGGGGTGTACGCGGTTTACCCGGACGCGCAGCACGTTCCCGTCAGGGTCCGGGCGTTTATTGATTTTCTCCGCGAGCGCCTGGGTTAATTGGGTTCTCGCGCTATCAGCTTGTGGATGATTTGCGAAAACTGCTGGCGCTCTTCATCGTTCAGCCGACCTAAAAATTCTTCATCAACGGCGTTACCCAGCGGCATTGAGCTTGCCAGTAGCGCTTCGCCTTCTGCGGTTAAATAGACAAACCGACGGCGTTTGTCCGCCGGATCGTGTTCGCGACGAACCAGACCGCGGCTCTCCATTCGGCTCAGCATCTCCGCCAGCGTCGCTTTCGTGCTGACCGCCGCTTCCGTTAGCGTCACCTGTTCAATGCCGGGATGTTCGGCAATGGAACGCATCACCGCATACTGCGGTTTGGTGAGGTCCGGCAGTTCAAGCTGCCAGCGGGCGGTGTGCTGCTGAAAAAGCTGGCGTAGCAGGTGAAACGCCTCGTTTTTTAACTCCATGACAACTCCGTAATCAAACCGTCGGTTCTATGATAGCCGTTCGGGAGGCGTTTTAGCATTTTTCCTGTTTTGATGAAAAATGCGGCCGTGTACGAACGCACTTGCACGAAAAGCTCATCAAGCGTAGTTTTAATAAAAATGTTCGTATACGAACAATTATGAGGCGATGATGAAGCTAATTGTAGGGATGACCGGAGCGACGGGTGCTCCGCTGGGCGTGGCGCTGCTCAAAGCGCTTCGAGAGATGCCGGAAGTGGAAACGCATCTGGTGATGTCAAAGTGGGCCAAAACCACCATTGAGCTGGAAACGCCTTACAGCGCCCGTGAAGTGGCTGCGCTGGCCGATTTCTCGCACAGTCCGGCGGACCAGGCCGCCGTCATCTCATCGGGTTCGTTTCGTACCGACGGCATGATCGTTATCCCCTGCAGTATGAAAACGCTGGCGGGTATCCGTGCCGGTTATGCCGAGGGGCTGGTGGGGCGGGCCGCGGACGTGGTGCTGAAAGAGGGGCGTAAGCTGGTGCTGGTGCCGCGTGAAATGCCGTTGAGCACGATCCATCTGGAAAACATGCTGGCCCTGTCACGCATGGGGGTGGCGATGGTGCCGCCCATGCCCGCTTATTACAACCATCCCAAAACCATTGAGGACGTCACTGACCACGTTGTCACGCGGGTGCTGGATCAGTTCGGTCTGGAGTATCACAAAGCGCGCCGCTGGAGCGGGTTGCGGGCGGTAGAGAATGTATCACAGGAGAATGAATAATGGCTTTTGATGATTTGCGCAGCTTTTTGCAGGCGCTGGACGACCAGGGGCAACTGCTGAAAATTAGCGAAGAAGTGAACGCGGAGCCGGATCTGGCCGCGGCGGCAAACGCGACCGGGCGCATCGGCGATGGCGCTCCCGCGCTGTGGTTTGACAATATTCGCGGTTTTACCGATGCGCGCGTGGCAATGAACACCATCGGTTCCTGGCAGAACCACGCTATCTCGCTGGGGCTGCCGCCGAATACGCCGGTGAAAAATCAGATCGACGAATTTATTCGTCGTTGGGATAAATTTCCGGTGACGCCGGAGCGGCGGGCAAACCCGGCGTGGGCGGAAAATACCGTCGACGGCGAGGCGATTAATCTGTTCGATATTCTGCCCCTGTTCCGTCTCAATGACGGCGACGGCGGCTTTTATCTCGACAAAGCCTGCGTGGTTTCTCGCGATCCTCTCGACCCGGACAATTTTGGTAAGCAAAACGTCGGCATTTACCGTATGGAGGTGAAGGGCAAACGTAAACTCGGCCTGCAGCCGGTACCTATGCACGATATCGCTCTGCATCTGCACAAAGCGGAAGAGCGCGGTGAAGACCTGCCGATCGCCATTACCCTGGGTAACGATCCGATTATCACCCTGATGGGCGCCACGCCGCTGAAATACGATCAGTCGGAATATGAGATGGCCGGCGCGCTGCGTGAAAGCCCGTACCCAATCGCCACCGCGCCGCTGACCGGCTTCGACGTACCGTGGGGGTCAGAGGTGATCCTCGAAGGGGTGATTGAAAGCCGCAAGCGCGAAATTGAAGGCCCGTTCGGCGAATTTACCGGCCACTACTCGGGCGGCCGTAATATGACGGTGGTGCGTATCGATAAGGTTTCCTACCGCAGCAAGCCGATTTTCGAGTCCCTCTATCTCGGTATGCCGTGGACCGAGATCGACTACCTGATGGGCCCGGCCACCTGCGTACCGCTGTATCAGCAGCTGAAGGCCGAGTTCCCGGAGGTGCAGGCCGTCAACGCGATGTACACCCACGGCCTGCTGGCGATTATCTCCACCAAAAAACGCTACGGCGGCTTTGCACGCGCGGTGGGTCTGCGGGCGATGACCACGCCGCACGGCCTGGGCTACGTGAAGATGGTGATCATGGTTGATGAAGACGTCGACCCGTTCAACCTGCCGCAGGTGATGTGGGCGCTGTCGTCGAAGGTCAACCCGGCGGGTGACCTGGTGCAGCTGCCGAATATGTCGGTCCTGGAGCTTGATCCAGGCTCCAGCCCGGCGGGGATCACCGACAAACTGATTATCGACGCCACCACGCCGGTTGCGCCCGATCTGCGCGGCCACTACAGCCAGCCGGTACAGGATCTTCCTGAAACCAAAGCCTGGGCTGAAAAACTGACCGCCATGCTGGCCAACCGTAAATAAGGAGAAGAAGATGATTTGTCCACGCTGCGCCGATGAACATATTGAAGTGCTGGCAACATCGCCGGTAAAAGATGTCTGGACGGTATTTCAGTGCCAGCACTGTTTCTACACCTGGCGGAATACTGAACCGCTACGCCGCACCAGCCGGGAACATTATCCGGAAGCGTTCCGCATGACCCAAAAGGATATCGATGACGCGCCAATGGTGCCGCATATTCCGCCGCTGCTGGCGGAAGATAAACGCTAAAATCAACGGGGTCCGCTTAGTCGGGCCTTTTTATATTTAGTTAATCAATGCAAAATATTTATTAATTAAATTTTCAAATTGCATAAAAGGTTAATAGAGCAGATACGTTTGCGAGCCATCTTCCAGTTTATAATAAAATCAACGGGTTTGATAAATTACCGATAAGCTTCGCGGCCGGGAAAATATAGAATAGCGGCGGGTGCTTGAGGCTATCTGGCTTTGAGCATTGACAAGGATTCAGATAGACGAAAGCCCCAGGAGATATTTCTATCAACTGAGGCTGACGAATGAACCTGAACAATTCAGATGTTAGTCTCTTCTTTGCAGGGAGGCAAGACATGCTAACAAAATATGCCCTTGTGGCAATCGTCGTACTGTGTATTACGGTACTGGGATTTACGCTTTTGGTGCGCAGCTCGCTGTGCGAACTCAGTACTAAAGAGCGTAGTATGGAGTTTAAAGCTGTTCTCGCTTACGAATCGAAGAAATAGCATCAGCGCGGGGGCAACCCCGCGTATTGGTTGTCAGGATGCATCCTCTCGCACCCAGTTTGCATTTGTTAAAACGGCAGCACCGCAGGGCGCTGCCGTTTTTTCACGTTAAACGAGAACTACATCAGGCTCTTCAGGCGATAGATCCACTCCAGCGCCTGGCGCGGAGTCAGCGAATCCGGGTCAAGATTCTCCAGCGCTTCAACCGCGGGCGAGGTCTCTTCCGGAGCGGAAAGCAGCGACATCTGGGTACCGTCCACCTGCGTGGCGGCAGCGCTCGGCGCAATGCTTTCCAGCTCGCGCAGCTTCTGCCGCGCGCGTTTAATCACCTCTTTCGGCACACCGGCCAGCGCGGCTACCGCCAGACCGTAGCTCTTACTGGCCGCGCCATCCTGCACGCTGTGCATGAAGGCGATGGTGTCGCCGTGCTCCAGAGCATCAAGATGGACGTTGGCCACGCCTGCCATTTTCTCCGGCAGCTGGGTCAGCTCGAAGTAGTGGGTGGCAAACAGGGTCAGGGCCTTAATCTTGTTCGCCAGATTTTCCGCGCAGGCCCACGCCAGCGACAGGCCATCGTAGGTCGAGGTGCCACGACCGATTTCATCCATCAGCACCAGGCTATGCTCGGTGGCGTTATGCAGAATATTGGCGGTTTCGGTCATCTCTACCATAAAGGTTGAGCGGCCGCTGGCCAGGTCATCCGCCGCGCCGACGCGGGTGAAAATACGATCGATGGGGCCGATGTCGACTTTTTCCGCCGGAACGTAGCTGCCGATATACGCCAGCAGGGCGATCAGCGCGGTCTGACGCATATAGGTACTTTTACCGCCCATATTCGGACCGGTGATAATCAGCATTCTCCGCTGCGGGGCGAGGTGCAGCGGGTTAGCGATGAACGGCTCTTTCAGAACCTGCTCAACCACCGGATGGCGGCCTTCGCTGATACGAATACCCGGCTTATCGCTAAAGGTCGGGCAGCAGTAGTTGAGGGTCTCCGCGCGCTCGGCGAGGTTCACCAGCACATCGAGCTCCGCCAGCGCGCTGGCGCTCTGCTGCAGGTCGCCAAGATGCGGCAGCAGCATATCGAAAAGTTCATCGTACAGCTGCTTTTCCAGCGCCAGCGCCTTCCCTTTGGAGGTCAGCACTTTGTCTTCATACTCCTTCAGCTCAGGAATAATATAGCGCTCGGCGTTCTTGAGGGTCTGGCGACGGACGTAGTGGATCGGCGCATGCTGGCTCTGACCGCGGCTAATCTGGATGTAGTAGCCGTGGACGGCATTGTAGCCTACCTTCAGCGTGTCCAGCCCCAGGCGCTCGCGCTCGCGAACTTCCAGTCTGTCGAGGTAATCGGTCGCGCCATCGGCCAGGCCGCGCCACTCATCGAGTTCCGCGTTATAGCCGGGGGCGATAACGCCGCCGTCGCGAACCAGTACCGGCGGCGCATCGATAATCGCCCGTTCCAGCAGTTCGCGCAGCTCGCTAAATTCCCCCATCTTTTCCCGGAGCCGCTGTACTGGCGCACAGTCGACGTCCCCCAGCATCGCGCGCAGTGCCGGCAGCTGCTGGAAAGCGTGACGCATACGCGCTAAATCGCGAGGACGGGCGGTGCGAAGCGCCAGGCGCGCCAGAATACGTTCGAGGTCGCCGACCTGGCGCAGTACCGGCTGCAGCTCGGTGTAATGTTCCTGCAGCGCGCCGATGGTCTGCTGGCGCTCTACCAGCACGGCGGTGTCGCGCGCCGGCATATGCAGCCAGCGCTTAAGCATACGGCTGCCCATGGGGGTCACGGTGCAGTCGAGCACCGAGGCCAGCGTATTATCAAAGCAGCCGGCCAGGTTCTGGGTGATCTCCAGATTGCGGCGGGTGGCCGCATCCATAATGATGCTGTCCTGCTGGCGCTCCATCGTGATGGAGCGGATATGCGGCAATGACGTGCGCTGGGTGTCTTTGACGTACTGCAGCAGGCAGCCGGCGGCGCACAGGCCGCGCGGGGCGTTTTCAACGCCGAAACCAACCAGATCGCGCGTACCGAACTGGAGATTGAGCTGCTGGCGCGCGGTGTCGATTTCAAATTCCCACAGCGGACGGCGGCGCAGGCCGCGGCGGCCCTCAATCAGCGACGACTCGGCAAAATCCTCCGCGTACAGCAGCTCGGCGGGGTTGGTGCGCTGGAGCTCCGCCGCCATCGTTTCGCGGTCAGCGGGTTCGCTCAGGCGAAAACGTCCGGAGCTGATATCGAGGGTGGCGTAGCCAAAACCTTTACTATCCTGCCAGATGGCGGCCAGCAGATTGTCCTGGCGTTCCTGCAGCAGCGCTTCATCGCTGATGGTACCCGGGGTCACAATGCGGACGACTTTGCGTTCAACCGGCCCTTTGGTCGTTGCCGGATCGCCAATCTGTTCGCAAATGGCCACCGACTCGCCCTGATTAACCAGCTTAGCCAGATAGTTCTCAACCGCGTGATGGGGGATCCCGGCCATCGGAATCGGTTCGCCCGCGGAAGCGCCGCGCTTCGTCAGCGAGATATCCAGCAGCTGCGATGCGCGTTTTGCATCGTCATAGAACAGTTCGTAAAAATCACCCATCCGGTAAAACAGCAGAATCTCCGGGTGCTGGGCTTTCAGCTTGAGATACTGCTGCATCATCGGGGTGTGGGCGTCAAGATTCTCTAGTGTACTCATCAGTTTTTGCTGTCCATTTTCTGAAGTTTTAATGAGTTAGCGGAGTTTATTGTTTTCATGACGTCGCGCTATCGCTCATCGGTTCCCGTGAAACTGTGCATTTCTGTTTATTGACTCATGAGCCGCATGATAACGGAGTCTTCAGGTCAGGAAAACAAGAAGCAGCGGCGGTATGCCGGAGGAGGAGGTCGCAGCGGAAAAAGGCTATACTGGCGAATGCAGGTCGATGGTATAGACGGGGAGACATCCGTTTTCACCGGCGTCGTACGCCTCGCGTTATTTCCCTTATTCCGTCTACTTTTCACCGTTGCGTGTAGCAGAAAAGGGGCTTTGTTAATAAAATGTGATCTGTGTTACAATTCTCTTACCATCAACATCTTTCGTTTATCCTCTATTAATTACCTTTCGTAATTTGTTTTTAGGATATATCTCAGCATTCTGCGAGTTAATTTCCTATGGTGGCATTGTTCGCGAGGTTAAATCTTTTTTTAATTCCTTTGTAAATGTATCTCTTTTTACCTAAAAAATGATTTGTTAGTATTTTTGTCGACCAGGGGATCTGGCTTTAATTAAATTATTAATATTAATTAATAGTCTAATTATTGAAACGGATTTTTCGGTGATGCGGAGGGCTGCAAATTGTTATGAGAGTATAACTCAGCAATTTTATAGCTCCTTACTCTTTAGGATAAAAATTTATAACGCAGGAATTTTCTATGAAACTGAATAAAGTTGCTATGGCTGTGGCATTAACTGCTGCTCTCGGCTCAATGTCTGCACTGGCTGATACCACTAATGGTCAGATTGAGCTTCAGGGTGAGCTGGTGAATACCGCGTGTGGTTTAGCGCCGTCGTCCAGCCCGGTAACCGTTGATTTTGGTCAGGTTCCAGTTTCCCTGCTGCAAGGCGGTGGTCAGGCAACTGAAACCAAAAACATCGAGCTGCAGTATTGCGATACCACCATCGCCAGCAGCGCCGTTGTTTCCTATACCCCGACTTCGGTTAACCCGAACGATCCTACTCTGGCTGCCTTTACTTCTGGTACCGCATCTGGTGCAGGTATCGGCCTGAAAGATAGCGCTAGCCAGACTGTGACCTGGGGCGCGCAGACCACGCCGGTCACCCTGGTCGATGGTACTAACACCATTCCTTTCGTGGCCTTCCTGAAAGCGGAAGCGGCAGCGAGCGGTTCTACCACTACCGTAACCGCGGGTGCATTCCAGTCAACGATCAATTTCACTATCGATTATCAATAATCGATTTTGAGTTATCGCTCGCGGGGAGGTTTCTCCCCGCGATATTGGATGGTGTACCCGATAATATGGAATTCTGAGTATGGTTAAGGATACAGAGAAAAAGAGACTGATGGCGCTATTCGTATCGGTATTACTCTTTTCCGGACATGCTTCGAGTACTAATTTTACGCCCGGACAGCTGGCGCTTTCGGGGGAGCTGGTTGCTGCCGCCTGCGATATTGATCCCAGCTCGCGGGAGCTATGGGTGGATTTCGGCAACATATCCGCTCGCGATATTAATATGGATCAAGAAGGTAAGCTCGTCCGGCCTTTTCTGGTGCGCTTAGTGGGCTGCGCGTCTTACGGCAGTGAAAATCAATCAACGCCCGGTGCTTATGCCACGATTACTTTTACCGGCAATGCGTCATCGCAGGACCCGACCGTATTAATTCCGGATGGGGAAGGAAAGGGGTTTGGTATACAGATTCGCGATCGCCGTGGGGAAGTTTTAACTTTTGGAGAACCCTCTTCGGGATATCTGCTAAGTGATGAGAATAATACGCTGAAATTCACCGCTTCGCTGGTTCCGGTTCAGCAACATATTAAGGCTGGGGATTTTTACGCCGTCACTCGTTTTTATATGGATTACAACTAGACGCAAGCCAGCTATTGCTGTTGTAGCTTGTTTACCGCGCACGATATTTTACTGAATGATTCGGGATGAATAGTCATGTCAGCAGAACTAAAAATAAAAATAATCCTCTCTCAGATGCTTTTTTTCTGCTGTGCTTCTATGGCTTGTGCCTCAACCGACGTGGAATTCAATACCGACGTACTGGATGCCGCCGATCGCGACAATATCGATTTAACCCGTTTCGCCACCGACAACTATGTCCCGCCGGGCGAGTACTTATTAGATATTAAAATAAATGGCCAGGCGGTGGGGCAGCAAAAGGTTCGCTATCTGGCTTCTAAGGACCAGAAGCATACCCAGGCCTGCATTAACGGCGAAATTCTTGCCAGATTGGCGTTGAAAGAAGAAGCGCAGAAAAAGGTCGCACAGCCGTTTGCCGATTGCTATGACCTGCTGAGCCTTCCTGGCGCTACGCTCAGCAACTACGCCGGGGTGCTGGACATCACGGTCCCGCAGGCGTGGATGAAATACAACGATCCGAACTGGACGCCGCCGGAGCGCTGGGACCAGGGCATAGGTGGGTTTTTGCTCGACTACAGTCTGACCGGGCAATATACCCGCCAGCTTGATATGCATGAAGATTACACCACCCTGAGCGGATACGGCCAGACCGGGTTTAACCTCGGCGGCTGGCGTTTGCGCGGCGAATATCAGACCAGCTATTACAGCGCGACGCATCAATTTGATTTCGACATGAATCAGATCTACGCCTACCGTCCGCTGCCGATGATGGCGGCAAAGCTGACGGCGGGGGAGATCTACCTTGATTCTCAGGTCTTCGACACCGTGCGCTTTACCGGGCTTAATCTCGCCAGCGATGAGCGTCAGCTGCCGCCAAACCTGCAGGGCTACGCGCCGGAAATTCGCGGCCTGGCCAAGACCAACGCCAAAGTGACGGTGAAGCAGAGCGGGCGCATTATTTATGAAACGACGGTTCCCGCCGGGCCGTTTAACATTCAGGATTTACGCAGTTCGGTGCGCGGTACGCTGGATGTTCAGGTGGAGGAGCAGGACGGTTCCATTTCGACGTTCCAGGTTAACACCGCCAACATTCCTTACCTTACGCGTCCCGGCTACGTGCGTTACAACGTGGCTGTCGGCGCGCCGTCCCGCTATAACCATAAAATTCAGGGGCCAGGTTTCGCTTCCGGTGATTTCTCCTGGGGGATAACCAACGCCTGGTCGCTGTACGGTGGTTTACAAAGCGCAGGGGCGGAATATACCGCGGTCTCCGCCGGTATTGGCCGCGATCTCAGCGTACTGGGCGCGCTCTCGCTGGACGCCACCGAATCCTACAGCCAGCAGTCAAACCAGAAGCGGCTTAAAGGCACCTCGTTTAAGCTGAGCTATGCGAAAACGTTCGACGAATATAACAGTTCAATTACCTTCGCCGGCTATCGCTTCTCTCAGGAAGATTTCCGCTCTTTCTCGCAATATCTCAACGAGCGTTACGAGGGTTACGACAGCCTTGGCCGTGAAAAAGAAGTCTATACCATCACCGGGAATAAAACGTTCTGGGCCGATGAGCCAGGCAAAGCGACCACCGTCTTTCTGACCTATACCCACCAGAATTACTGGAATCGAAGCAGCCAGGATCGCTACGGCATCTCGTTAGGGCGCTCGTTTAACGTCGGTAATATTCGCGGGATCACCACCAATATTTCGGCCTACCGTTCCGATTACGAAGGGCGTAAAGACGACTCTATTGCTTTCTCGCTTTCCATTCCCGTTGGCGATAGCAAATGGAGCGGTCTCGACGTACAGACCAATAACGGCAAAACCAGCCCGATGCTCTCGTACACCGACAGCAGCGACTACAACAACCTGTGGCGACTGCGTGCCGGGGCGAGCCAGAGCGGCTATGCCAACGTCGACGGCTACTATCAGCGCCGCTCGCAGTATGCCGAAATCAACAGCAACGCCAGCTATCAGCAGGATCACTACGTTTCCCTGAGCAGCACCCTGCGCGGCGGCTTTACCGCTACCCGGCACGGGGCGGCGATCCACAACAGCGGCGCGACGCTTAACACGGCGCGCGTGATGGTGAATACCAACGGTATCGGCGACGTTCCGCTCAATGACGGTAAATCAAGAACCAACAATTTCGGTATTGCCGTTATTCCGGACATCGTGAGCTACAACAGCTTTGATACCCGCGTTGATGTCGATGCGATGTCGGAATCCATCGAACCGGCAAAGGCCATCAGCACTGCCACGCTGACCGAAGGCGCCATTGGCTATCAGACCTTTGGCATGGCGAAGGGCGAAAAAATGATGGGGATTATTCGCCTGGCTGACGGTACCTATCCACCGTTCGGCGCGGAGGTTATCAACGGCGATGGCGTGAGCGTCTCCATGATTATGGAAGGTGGCCAGGGATGGCTGGCGGGGGTTAATCCTCAGGAGCTGCTAAGCGTAGTGTGGAGCGGGAAAAAGCAGTGCCAGATTGCCATCCCGCCGACCATCGTGCGTCGTTCGACAGCCGCGCTATTGCCGTGTAAATGACAGTGACAGTAATAAAAGGCCAAAAATGAGCATAACAAGCAACAAATTCTGCTGGATGGGCGTTGTGATGCTGGCGGCGGTAAGCGGTACCGCTCAGGCAGGGGTTTCGCTGGATCGCACGCGTCTTATCATAACCGGTAAAGACAGCTCGGCGAGCGCGAATTTAACCAACACCAGCCCGGATATTCCTTTCCTCGCGCAATCGTGGGTTGAGGACAGCAAGGGCAACAAGATTACCTCTCCGCTGGTGGTGCTGCCGCCTTTACAGCGGATTAACGGCGGGCAAAAAGGGGTGGCGCGGGTCACCAAAACTGATGGTATTAACCAGCTGCCGCAGGATCGGGAAAGCCTGTTTTATTTAAGCGTGCGCGAAATCCCGCCCAAGCCGGATAAAGCGAATGTCCTGCAGTTAGCCATGCAGTCGCGGATTAAATTATTTTACCGCCCGACGGCCATTATTCCCAAAAGCAAAAGCGAGATTTGGCAGGACCAGGTCGTCTTTCAAAAGAGCGGCAATAAGATGACCGCGCAAAACCCGACGCCCTATTACATCACCATTATTAGCTTGTCCCGCGTTAAGGGTGAAAAAATCACTAAGTTTCCGGGGATTATGATTGCGCCGAAGTCCAGCATGGAGTTCAGCGTAACCGACGGCGGCGTGCGAGATTTCGCCATGATGTATGTGAACGATTATGGCGGTCATCCGGAGCTGAAATATCGCTGTGAAGGAAATACCTGTAAAGCGCTGCCGCCATAGCAGCAAGGGTAATTAAAGAGGAACCTGATGATGAAAACGCGTCTATCGCTATTAGCACTGTTTGTATTCGGTATCAGTATGCCAGCGCTGGCCGACGCTGATATTCCGCTACAGCCACAGCACTATAACCGGGATCATCAGGGGGAAGATGGCGGTAACGTGATATTCAATGGCTCCGTTTATGCCTCGCCTTGCGTGCTGGCGCCGCAGAGCCGCCTGCAGATTATTGAGATGGGTGAAATCAGCGCCCGCCGTTTTCATCAGGCCGGCGACCGGAGCCAGCCGGTGCTGGTTCGCGTCGAACTCAGAGATTGCCTGAAAGGCGCCTCGCAGGCGCGCGACAGCATCGCCTCACGGACGACGGGCAGCAGCAAGCATCTCTACACCACCGGCGAGCAGGCGGTTCAGCTCACTTTTATCGGCGAATCGGATGAACATAATCGCCAGCTGCTGCGCCTGACCGGCAGCATCTCAGGAGCCGGTATTCGCCTGCTGGATGTCAAAGAGCGGGCGCTGGATATTAATCAAACGCAGCCGCCGTTTATTGTGAAAACCGGCGATAGCAGCCTGACGTTTATTGCAGTGCTGGAGTCAACCGGACGAAACGTGACCGCGGGCAACTTTAGCGGACTGCTACGTTTAAAAATGGAGTATCTCTGATGACGACGATGGTTATCGGGCGAAAATCTTACGTCACGCTTTTACTCTGCGGCGGCTTATTATCCCTTGACGCCAGCGCGGCGATTGAAGGGGAAATTACGCCGGTCGGCGGACCTAAAATGTATAATATTGACGTGGTCAATCAGGATATTACCAATAACAGCATTGGGGCAACGATTCCTTATGAATTTTCATTGGGTGGGCAATATTCTGGTATAGCCAGCTGTACCATTCCTATGGAAAATCAGGCGATTTATTACTCTGCGACCGCCTCGCTGATGCAGCAGGGAAGCGCGCCGGGCTATTTAAAGCTCAATGATTATATGGATGTAAAAATTGAAATTTATATCCGTGGTAAGCGCATGGATTATTTTGCGGTGCCTTTTTATAATGAATCGAATAACGCTTTTCAGAATAAATGCGTTCCGCCAACCACCCAATTTAATAACTTTGAGTCCGGCGCCAAGGGGCGGGTAACGTTTATGATTACTAAGCCTATTGTCAACGGCGTTAACCTGTTGGGTACAGAAATCGCCAAGCTTTACGGCCGCCTGGGGAACTATAGCTCAGGAATGGGCAGCACTCCAATGTCGATTGTCTCGATTAATTCCGGGGTCATTACCGTTCCGGATAAATGTATTGTTAACTCAGGCTCACCGATCGTCGTTGATTTTGATACCATCCCCAGTTCGGGTTCGCTGCTAAATGGCAATAATTACAGCCGGTCCGTGCCTATTCAGGTGAAATGCGAAGGGGGAAGTTTCGCGAACGGTAATTTAAATATTCGCCTGGGTATTCAGCAGGCCAATACTGCCAGTTTTAATAGCGATTATTTAGGGACCACCGGCGCCGTCGATCGATCCAATCTTGGCATTATTCTGAAAGATTCAGGCGGCAGTTTAGTGGCCGCGAATAGATTTTATGACGTGCCGGGTTTTAATAATAATCAGGGAACCTGGAATCTCACCGCCGCGCCGATTGCCAATGCCGGGACCAACGTTCTCGAAGGGGATTTCCAGGCATCGGCCACCGTGGTCGCTGAGTTTCAGTAAGGGGGCAGCATGCGTCAATTTATCGCATCTATGGTACTTCTGGGCTTACTGTCGGCGGCCACGCCGGCGTACGCCAGTGGGGAACTGATCGGCGGCGACTTAACCTTCAAAGGCACCGTCGCGGCCCATGGCTGCAGTATCGTTCCTTCATCCAAAAATATCGCCGTGGATTTTGGCCAGATTTCAACCCGTACGCTCTATGCGGAGAGCAAATCACAGCCCAAAGCGTTTGTGATTGAGCTTAAGGATTGCAGTACCGATGTTTTTAATTCCGTTACCGTAACCTTTAGCGGGACGGAAAATGCCAATATGAGCGACCGTCTGGCGATTACGCCGGTAGCGCCAAATTCCGCCAGCGGTATTGGCATTGGTTTTGAAGAGAGTAACGGCACGGCGATTTCACTCAATACGCCAACAACCGCGGTCGCCATTTCCGATGCCACCATGCAGTTAAATTTTAAAGCTTTTGTTGAAGGGGAACCGGACGCCTTGAGTAACAAAACCTTGCAGACCGGTGCCTTCCAGGCAACAGCGTATTACACCCTTAATTACCAGTAGAATAGATCAAGGATGATGATAAATGAGCCGCCGTTTCTTTCTCTACGATAAAAATATCTTTTTCTCAGAAGGCGTACGTTCTTTGGTTGACGATCTTGCCGCGCATGACGGCGACTGCGCTTTCTCAAGGCTCGACCAGTTCTCTCAGCTGATTAATACGCTGCGTCTGCCGAAGCAGAAAGAGGAGCTGCGCTGGGTGCTCTGCGATGTCGACAGTTTGCCGGACGAACGCTTTAATGCGCTATACACCATTAAAGAGTACTACTGCCGGGAAAATCAGCAGCTGGTGATTTTATTAGGAGAAAATAATATTTCTCTGTTTTTTGCGCTGCATTCGCTGCTCCCGGAGGCGAGCTGGTTATTAAAAAATGAGTCGCTGGAGAACTTTTTTAAATTCATTGAAGGCGCTGATTCGATGGTGGCAAAAAAAATATTTTATAGCCGCTCGCTGATTAATTATACCCGACAGAAGTGGTTAGCCCGGGATTTTAATAACAGTATCTCCAGCGATGACTGGTGGTTAATGGAAGAAATATTCAAAGGGAAGTCATTGTCGCAAATTTCCTCTGAGCAAAAAATTGATGTTCGTCGACTGAGCCGCTGCAAACGGGGCCTGATGAAAAAGTTAAACGCTAAAAATAACGTAGAGCTGTTTAATATTTTCAAATGTATCGTCGCCACCCCCTGCGTATAACAGCATACAAAGTCTAACATCGACAGAATTACTGGCAGATAGCTAAGCCAGTAGGTAAGTGTAAGAAAAATACATTTCAATATAAATAGTTAAGGATCTAACAAATGCAAAAATTAAGTATGATTGAAGCGTCAACTATTATTGGCGGCTGCTGCAAGGAAACTTGCACAAGCTCTTACGAGACAGTGGTCGTTGGCGGTGTTTCTACCTGTAAACAAGTGACCACCTGTACGGATAAGCACGGTTCAACCGTTAGCATGAAAGATGCGCCGGACAGCATGTGCGTCGTGCCAAATAGCGCCCGTTATTAATCACTGATGTGATACATGGAGGGGGAACCCTCCATGTATTTCTCCGCTATTTTCGCGAGCCTGGTATCAAATGAAGATAAAACCTATTACCGCCGTTGGCTATACGTTTCTGGTGGCGTTAATTTCGTCGCTAATTACCGTGCTGTGCTATCACATATTTGTGTTTAATACATTTTCACTGGATAGCAGTCAGCCTTCCGCCCTGCGGGAAATTGACAGCGCAACCGTTGCCAGTAGCCCAATAAAACATGAGAAAAGCATTATTGAAGTGATGTCCTATGGCTGTCACTACTGCGCATCGAACGAGGAAGAGATCGAAAAATTCGCCGCCACGCTACCCGCGGATAGCACCTTTGAAGTTATCCATATTACTGGCGAGAATAACGGCCTGGCGGTCTTTGCGCCGGTTTTTGCGACCCTTGAAGTCATGGGTATTGAGCGCCAGACGCGCGACCAGGCATTTAACGCGGTAATGACCCGCGGGATTAATTTAGCCGATGAGGAAGCGCTTAATGGCTGGCTGAAAAAGAATAGTATTGATGTCGATAAATACCATCAGCTACGCCAAAGTCAGGCCGTCGCCGAGCGTCTGGAATATATGGCGAAAATCACCGAACTTTATGACATTAACGCGACGCCGCTGTTTATTGTCAATAAAAAATACGTAGTGGCGAAGGATCGTCAGTTTCCTGAATTTGCCGACTATTTGCGCCAGCTGTTAACCCAGGATAAGGAGTAAGCGTGGCGCGCTTTCTCATCGTCTGGAGCGTCTTCAGCGTAAGAAAATGGTCCGCGCAGCTGAGCTGGCGCTACCGGCCTCTTACCGGCTACGGCCAAAAAGCGGTGCGTAGAGTCATGCGTTTTACCCCGATGCCGCTGCTGCTGCTGGCGGTTCGCGCGCTGTGTCGGCTGCGGCTGCTGGGCAGACAGTACCGTGGCCGCAGCGCCGTGGCGACGCAAAACTACCGCTGCCTGACGGGCGTCGAGGGCCGAATTGATGCCGGATGGATAGCCATGCGTCGCCAGCTGCTGGAGACAGGGGCGACCTGGGGACAGCACCCGGCCATCCTGGCCCAGATGCAGGCATGCACGCGAGAGCTTGACGCCGTTGTCGCTCCCCTGGCGGCGCAAAAGACGCCGGTCGTCCTTGCGCCGCTGCACTGCGTTTCCGATATCTTAGCGGCGATGGTCGGGGCTGGCGTGACGCCGGGCAAAGCCAGCGTAGTGGTCTCTTCCAGCGCGGAAAGCTACACCGTCGCCAGCCGAAAAATGGGCGGCGTCGCGCTCTCTTATTGCTCAATCCACCAGGATAATACATCGCTGGCTAGCGAGCTTATGGCGTTAATGACCAATGTATCGGCAGGGCGGGAAAATATGATTATTTTCCCCGACATTCCTGCCGATTACACCGTGCAGACCCCGGAAGCGCAGTCCGGGAAAATAAGCTGCCGGATATTTGGCCGCCCGGCAAAATTACATAGCGGGGTACAGCGGTTTTCTCGCATCGTATCGGCGCAGGTGGTTTTTTATCACCTCTATTATCAGCACGGGATAAAAATAAAGATCTATTCTCCGCTGAGGCCAAAAGAGGTCGCGGCAAAGCTACCGACGATGATTGAAAACACCCTGCGTGACTATCCGCAGGATTGGCTTTTGTGGCACAGCCATTCGCTCTATTTTATTAATCACTGATGCATCATCATGAAAAAGATTATTCCTGATATGGTTTTCCAGGAAGAGACCAATGAATGCGGCCTCTCCTGTATTGCGATGCTGGCGCAAACCCAGAATATTCCGTGCTCGCTGCCGGCTTTGCGGGAAATTTTCCCGGCATCCGATCATGGGACATCGTTGAGCGATTTATCCGTTATTCTGCAGCAGCTCGGCATTGCCACCGCGCCGGTATTGTTCGATCACGCTGAGCTTCATGCGCTGCCGTTCCCGTCCATTTTGCACTACGGCGCCAGCCACTATGTTCTGCTGGCCTGGCGAAAAGGGGATTACGTCTGCGTCATGAATCCGGCGATTGGCCAGCAGTGGCTGCCTTTCTCGGCATTAAAAAAAGAGATTAGCGGCTATGCGCTGATCCTTGAAGAGTCGCCCGGCGCGATTGCCGGCCCGGACCCGGTTATTGCCGGCGCGCAGCAGGAGATGCCGCGGACGATGAGCCTGAAGGAGACCGCGGCGGTTCCGGGCATTTATAAGCTGATGCTCTTGACCTTCCTGGTGTCGCTCACCCTGTTTTTAATGCCGACGATGGTCAGCCGGGCGATCAACCAGGCCTTCTCTGACGTTCAGAATACGCAGTTTCCTTATTTATGGTTCATCCTCGCCTTTGTTGTATCCACGCTGCTGGCGCTGGGCGTCAGGGTGATTAGCGAGCGATTTATTCGCCGCTTTGTCCTGCTTAAAAGCGATATCGGTTTTTCCCGCCTGCTGAATAATCCGCTGCGTTTTTTTGAAAAACGCGCGCCGGGGGACGTTTTCAGCCGTTTTATCGCCTGGCAGGGCGGGATGCTGCAAAAAATCGAACTGGATAACGGGCTCCGCTCGGACTGGATCATCTGCGTTATCGCGATCGGCATTATGTTCTGGATCTCCCCGGTGCTGGCGCTGATTTCCGCCGTGGGTATTGTGGCGATGGGGCTGATTAGCGTCTGGGCCATTTTTCGCGACCGCTGGTATACGCAGCAGCTGCAGCTGAAAAGCGCGACGCTGAATGACTTTTTTATGGAAACGCTTCAGGGCGTGTTAACCATCAAGACCGCCGGGCTGGAAACGCAGCGTAAAGCGCAGTTTGCCCGTCTGTCTCATGACCTTTTCACCTGCCTCCAGCGGCAGAAAGTTTATCAGCAGGTCAAAGAGGGACTGTACCAGCTGACCGGCAGCCTTGAGATGGTGGTTTTTATGCTGGTGGTGCTGCCGCTGGTGCACGCAAAGCTTATCTCGCTGGGCGACTTTTTTGCCTACAGCTTTTTACGACAGATTTTTACCTCCTACGTCACGCGGATATTTTATGCCGTGATCCGTAAATCACAGCTGCACGTGATCGATACCCGCGCGCAGGGCCTGTTCACCCGCCATGAGCCTGCTGCGCCCCAGTTTGCTCCGCTCAGCGGTGAAGCGGTTCCGCGGCTGACGTTCGAGCAGGTGAGCTTTCATTACAACCCGCAGCGTCCGGTACTCAATGCCGTTGATCTCATCCTGGAGCCCGGCGATCGGCTGGCGATCGTGGGTGATTCCGGCGCCGGAAAAAGCACCCTGCTGCGGCTGATGGCAGGGCTTTTTTCCGCGCAGCATGGGCGAATTTTGCTGAACAACGACGAGGTGAGCGCGCAGCAGCTGGCGTCGCAGGTATGGCTACAGAGTCAGGAAGACATCCTGTTCAACGCCTCGGTGCTGCAAAACATCACCCTGTTTGACCCGTGGTACAGCGACAGCGATCGCGGGCGAGTGGAGGCGCTGGTCGAAAAAATGGCGCTGGGGCCGGTGGTTCAGGCGCTGCCGGGAGGAATGGAAGCGCTGATCCGCGAGAGCCACTCGGCGCTCTCTTTAGGCCAGCGTCAGCGGCTGATGCTGGCGCGGGCGCTCTACAGCACCCGGCCCATACTGCTGTTCGACGAACCGACCGCCAATCTTGATGATGAAACCGCGGAAACGGCGATCCTCGCGCTGTGCCAGTACTGCCGCGAACAGGGCAAGACGCTGATCGTCGTGACCCACAGCGAGCAGATCCTGCATCACTTCACGCGGGTTTATCGCCTGAAGGAAGGCAAGCTGCGCGATATCACACAGGGAGAGGTGGAGCAATGAGAAGAGCATTTTTACGCCGCCGTAAAACGTGGCTGTTTGCGCTGGTCGCTATGCTGGCCATTGTTGCCGCCGTCTATTATCAGCGCTCATTTCCGGCACAGGCCGAGTCGATTGATACCGTTACGCTCGATCGCGGGGATATCGAAAAGGTCGTGCTGGCGAGCGGGATTATCAAACCTGCCGTCCAGGTGAGCGTCGGCGCGCAGGTCAGCGGCCAGCTGCGTAAGCTGTACGTGCGCCAGGGCGAGCGGGTGCGCAAAGGGCAGCTGTTAGCCGAAATCGACCCGACGCTGCAGCTTTCCGACTTACGCAACGCTACCGCGCAGCTGGCCAGCGCCAGAGCGCAAAAGCAGGCCTCTGAGGCCACGCTGGTGCAGTACCGTAAAGCGCTGGCGCGCGAGCAGGCCATGAGCCGCGACGGCTCCGGCGTGAGCAGCGACCTCGAACAGGCGCAGGCGCAGTATGCCGCGCAGGTTCAGCAGATAGCGGTGAATGAGGCGCAGATTGTGCAGGCGGAAATGAGCGTGCAGACCGCCAACGCCAACCTCGGCTATACCCGCATTCTCGCGCCTATGGATGGCGAAGTGCTGGGCATCGTGACCCGTGAAGGGCAAACCATCGTCTCCTCGCAAATTGCGCCTACGATTCTGGTGCTCGCCGATCTCGATAAAGTCCAGGTCCAAACCCGTATTTCCGAAGCCGATATCCAGAAAATCCATCCGGGACAGCCGCTATGGTTTTACGTCATTGCCGACCCGCAAACCCGTTATGAAGGGGAGCTTGGCTATGTCCAGCCCGCGCCGCAGGAGGCGCTGGAGGAACAAAACGCCGGCGCGTCTGCCGGTAACCAGCAGAGCAGCGCCATTTACTATAACGGCACCTTCGAGGTGGATAATCGCCAGCGATTGCTGAAAACCTCGATGACCGCCCAGGTGTTTATCCGCATCGCGCAGGTGAAAGATGCGCTGCGCGTGCCGGTTGCCGCGCTGGGGCGTTCGCTCGGGGATGAGCGCTACCTGGTCGTGGTGCAAAAGGAGAACGGCAGCGAGGAGCGCACCATCCGCATCGGGATTAACGACCGCCAGTATGCGCAGGTTCTTGAAGGATTACAGCCCGGTGAGCGGGTGGTGATCCCGCAGGATGCGGGGTCCGTCTGATGGCTGAGCCGTTAATCTTGCTGAACAACGTCACGCGTCATTTTGTTGCCGGGACGCAACTGATTCCGGTGCTGAAATCCATCTCTCTGACCATTATGCCCGGCGAGATGGTGGCGATTATGGGCGCTTCCGGCTCGGGTAAATCGACGCTGATGAATATTATCGGTTGTCTGGATAAACCCAGCAGCGGTGAAGTGTATATCAACGGCATCGCCACCCATCAGGCCGACAGCGCGGCGCTGGCGGAGCTGCGCAGCCGCTGGCTGGGATTTATTTTTCAGCGCTATCACCTGATGCCTTATTTGACGGCGGAAGAGAATATTGCCATCCCTGCGCTCTATACCGCGATGCCCGCCGCTGAGCGCCAGGCGCGCATTGCGCTGCTGGCGGAAAAGCTGGGCATTGACGCGCGCCTGGCGCATAAACCCGCGCAGCTTTCCGGCGGCCAGCAGCAGCGGGTCAGCGTCTGTCGGGCGCTGATCAACGGCGCGCAGATTATTCTCGCCGATGAACCCACCGGGGCGCTGGATAGCGTCAGCGGCCGGGCGCTGATGGATGTTCTGCACCAGCTGAACGCTGACGGGCATACGGTGATTATCGTGACCCACGATCGCGAGGTAGCGCAGCAGGCCCAGAGGATCGTCGAGATCAGCGATGGGCAGGTGGTCGCCGACAGCACCCACGGCGCGCGTGATAATCGCGGCATTCCGCGGCTGCCCGCGGTACAGGATAACGGCCGGGCCTCGCTGTCGCGCAGTATCGGAGAGTCGGTACGGATGGCATGGCGGTCGCTGCTGGGGCATCGTATGCGCGCCTTTTTGTCGATGCTGGGGATTATCATCGGCATTTCGTCCGTGGTTTCCTCCATGGCGGTGGGAGAAGGCGCCCGGCAGAGCATCATGAACGAGATTGGCAAGCTGGGTAATACCACGCTCGAAATCCGCCCCGGCACCGGCTGGGGCAGCAAGCGTCCGGATATGGAGCGGGCGCTGTCGCTGGATGATATCGCCAGCCTCGGCAAACAGTCGTGGGTGCTTGGGGTGTCGCCGATCGTCTCCAGCATGACGACCGCGGTGCGCCAGGGGTTTGATTCCTCGATTATTCTTTCCGGGGTTTCCGCCGACTATTTCTCGCTGCAGGGCATTCGTTTTCTTCACGGCAACGGTTTTACCCACCGCGATGTCGACGATCGTGAACCGGTGCTGGTGCTGGATGAAACCAGCAAAGAGACGCTGTTTCCCGGTAATGAAGATCCGCTGGGTAAAATTGTGCAAATCGCCGGCGCGCCGTGGCGGGTGATCGGCATCGCCAGCAAGCCGGGACCGAAGGTGGTCAGCGGGTTTATGTCGGCCTGGATCCCCTATACCTCTTTGTTGCAGCGGATTTCCGGGGACAAACCGCTGGAGGCGCTCACGCTGCGCTTTCAGGAAACGCTGTCGCCGCAGGACGCGGCGCGGCGGGCGGAAAGGCATCTTATCCGCGAGCACGGCAAAAAAGATTTCTTTGTCCAGACCGACGAACAGCTCGCCAACGCGCTGCAAAAAACCTCTGACTCCATGTCGCTGCTGATCACCGCGATTGCCGCCATCTCGCTTCTGGTTGGCGGCGTTGGCGTCATGAACATCATGCTGGTTTCCGTTACCGAACGCACCCATGAGATTGGCATCCGGCTTTCGGTCGGCGCTCGCCCCAGCGACATCATGCATCAATTCTTAATTGAGGCGGTGATGATCTGCGCGCTCGGCGGGCTGACGGGGGTATTGGGCTCCTGGGCCGCCGGTAACCTGTTTGCCCTGCTGACGCAGGAGTTTTCCATGGTCTTCACCTGGCTGCCGGTAGCGATGGCCTGCGGTTTTTCCGCCCTGATTGGCCTGACGTTTGGCTATTTTCCAGCGCGCCGCGCGGCGCGACTGAACCCGACGGAGGCGCTGGCCCGCGAATGAGACCGCTGACTTTATTACCGTTAATTGTATTGCTGACGGGCTGCGGGAATTTAACCCGCAGCGATTATCAGCGCCCGCTGCTGTCGGTGCCGGAGAACTGGCAGCGGACGGAGGGAGACAGCATCGCGCGCTCGCAGGAGAAAACGCAGCGCTGGTGGGACCGTTTCGGCGACGAACGTCTGTCGCGGGTGGTGGGGCAGGTGCTGGAAAGCAATAACGATCTTGCCGCTGCCGCCTTAACCCTTAAGCAGGCGCGTATTTCCGCTGGGCTCACCCGGACCAATATCAGCCCCGACGCGAGCCTCAACGGCTCCGGCAGTAACTCAAAACCGCTCAACAGCGGCGGTTCGCAGGAGAGCTACAGCGCCTCACTGTCCCTGAGCTATGAACTGGATCTGTGGGGCAAGCTGGCGCGGATCCGGGAGCAGAGCGAATGGGAGGCGATAGCCAGCGAGCAGGACTACCGGGCGACGATCCTGTCGACGATTGACACCACCGCGCAGCTGTACTGGAACATCGCTCTGCTGAACCAGCAAATGACGTATCAGGCGGCGAGTCTGGATATCGCCAGGCAGACGCTGGCGCAGATTGAGTCCTGGCAGCGAGCGGGGAAAGTGGGACTGCTTGATGTGCTGCAGGCGCGACAGACGGTCATCAGCCGGCAGAATCAGCTGCTGAGCCTGAAGCAGCAACGGGCGATTTCCCGTAACGCGCTGGCGCTGCTGCTCAACAGACCGCCGGCCCAGCACACCGATGAGTCCTCCGCGCTGGATGTGCGTCAGCATATCGCCATTGCCAACGCCACGCCGCTGGCCGCGCTCGCCAGCCGGCCGGACCTGCAGGCGGCGGAATCCCGCCTGCGGGCGGCGCTGGCGGGCTCAGACGCCGCGCGGCTGAGTTTCTATCCCACGCTCTCGCTGCAGGGAACGCTAAGCGCCGGAAGCCAGCTCTTTCACCAGTGGTTTAACGACCCGCTGCGCACCGTGGGCAGCAGCGTTTCCGCGCCCTTTATCCAGTGGAACACGGTACAGCTCACCGTGGAGCAGGCCAGCGTGAAGGTACAGCAGGAGGCGGTGAACTTTCGCCGCACCGCCTATACCGCGCTGTCGGAGGTGGACAACGCGATGGAGAAGCGGCTTAACGCCGACGAGCAGCGCGATCGTCTGCTGCAAACGCTGCAGCTGGGCGAGCAGCGTCTGGCGCTCACCGGGAGCCGCTACCGCTCAGGAGCTGTGGATTATCAGACTCTGCTGAACGCCCAGGACGCGCTGCTTGATGTGCAGAACAGCCTGGCGCAGAACCAGTACGACTATCTTTATGCCACTTTGCAGCTTTGGCTGGCGCAGGGAGGCATTAACCCGCAACAGAGGACTTCCCAGAATGAGTCACAGTAACTCCCCTTATCGCGTGGTGATAACCGGCTATGGCGCGGTGACTCCCCTCGGCGATAGCGCCGCCGAAAGCTGGCAGGCCATCATGGATTATCGACGCGGCTACCGCTATGTGGATCTCTCCGCGAACGGTATTCACACGCATTTTATCGGTCAGGTGGCGAATGAACCCAGCCTTAAGGGGGTTCCCGCCGCGATTCGTCGGCGTCTGCCACGTCACGCGCGCCTGGCGCTGGCCGCCGCGCGGGAAGCGGTGGCGATGGCCTTTGCGGGTGAAGCTCCCACGGCGTTTTATGACCCGCTAATGTGCGGCGCCATCATCGGCTCCGGCTGGGCAGGGCTGGATGAAAGCTATCTGGCGGTACCCGAGTTTGAGAAAACCGGCGTCTCCTCGCCCTTTAGCTGCTTTTTTTCCATGCCCAACGTGAGCACCGCCGCCTGTAGCCAGCTGTGGAATTTGCGCGGCTATCAAAATACCCCGGTCGCGGCCTGCGCCACCGGCACTATTGCTGTCGGCGAGGCCTATGATGCGATTCGCTTTGGCCGCGCCAGCATGCTGCTCGCCGGCGCCGGGGAATCGCTAAACAGCGTTTGCGCGATCTGGAATATCGATGTGCTCGGCGCGCTGAGCCGGGAAACGGAGTCGCCGGAGCGGGCCAGCTGTCCGTTCAGCCTGCAGCGCAGCGGGTTCGTGCTTTCGGAAGGCGGGGCGGTGCTGTGCCTGGAGGAGCGCGAGAGCGCCCTCGCGCGCGGGGCGACGATCCTGGCGGAGGTCACCGGCTATGCTAATTTCTCCGACGCGGTGGATTTTACCTCCCCGGCGGAGGACTGCGTAGCCCGCGAGCAGACCATCCGTTGGGCGCTGCGCGGCGCAGATCTCCAGCCTGCCGACCTCGATTACATCAACGCCCACGGCACCTCCACGCCGCTCAACGATCTCAACGAAACGCAGTCGCTGAAAAAGGCGCTGGGCGACGAGGCGTACCGCATCCCGATTTCCAGCACCAAAGCCTACTCCGGGCATCTGATTGCCGCCGCAGGGAGCTTCGAGACCATTGTTTGCCTGCAGGCGATGGCGGCGGGGATCCTGCCCGCGACGGCCCATTTAACCCAGCCTGACCCGCAGTGCGATCTTGACTATATCGCCGAAGGGCACCGTCAGGGGGAGATACATCGGGCGCTGAATCTGAGCTTTGGTTTCGGCGGCGCGAACGCCGCGCTGGTGCTGGAGAAACACGCGTGACGCTGCTGCACTACACCCTTGCCGACGCGCGGCAGTGGGCGGCGTTTTCCGGCGACGAAAACCCGATTCACTTCGACCTCGCGGCAGCGCGCGAGATGGGCGCGGGACAGCTGAGCGTCCACGGAATGCGCGCGCTGCTCGACGTGAAGCGCGATGCCCACTCCCGGCTGTACCGCCCTGAGCGTTACGTAAAATGCCAGGTTCGCCTGCGCAGGCCAATATGGTGCGATACCGACTGGCTGTTAACGCCCGGGGTAGCCAAAAATCGCCTTTTGTCCGCCACTTCGGTCAGCAATCCGCACAATGGCGAACTCTGCCTCTCCTGCCAGATGAGCACGGCGGCCGGGCCGGAATCGCTGGTGGGTAAACAGCCCTGCACGATTGCGCCAAAGACGCTGCGCGAGCTGCAGTCGTGCTTCCATGCCGCCTGGCCCGACCTGGCGCAGTGGCAGTTTCTTGACGCCTTGCTGTTCCGCCAGCTGATTGGCGATCCCGCGCTGCTGCGCCAGGAGAACATCGCCTCCCTGCTCGGGCCGGGGGAAACCTCGTTGCAGCAAATATTTACCCGCTATCCGGTGCTGCAAACCCACCAGGAGGTGGTGTTTGATGCTCGTCTCGCGGGCAAAGCGACGCCGATTTGGCCCGAATCTCTGGCGCTCTGGCTGCTGCCCTCGCTGGTGGTGGGCCAGGTCGAACAGGGGGCGCTGGTGCGCATCGCCGCGGCGGCGCAGCTGGATAACCTGATAATAACCAACGTGGTCACGCTAAAAGTTGGCCCCGTGCCTAATTGATAATTAAGGATAATTTATGACTGCCTATGATGAAGTTCTGCAAAAAGTATGTGAAATGATTTGCGATGCGAAAGACCTGGAACCGGATGAGATTGATGAGAATACGCCGCTGGTTCGACTGAAATTAGATAGCCTGGACTACGTCGAGCTCATGGTGCTGGCAAAACGTGAATTCAATATCACCCTGGAGGCGGACTGGTTTATTCACAATCCGGGGATCACCCTGGGCGAACTGTGTCAGCACATCAGCAAAGAGTCAGGTAACTGATATGACGCAACAATGGATATTAGTGACCGGCGGCAGCCGCGGTATCGGCCGGGCGCTGGTCACCGGCCTGGCGCAAAGCCGGAACGTGGTCTTTACCGGCCGCGATGAGGCTGCGATTAACGCCACCCGGGCGGCGAGCGAAAACTCCGCCCACCGGGTGCAGGGATACGTCTGCGACGGCAACGACGCGTCGCGGGTTGAACGGCTTGCGCAGGCGCTACTGGCCGAGCGGGGGGCACCGGAAGCGATTATTCACAATGCCGGGATAGCTCGCGATGGCCTGCATATTCATCAGGACGCCGCGCTCTGGCGCGAAGTGTTGGACACCAATGTGATCGCGATGATGAACTGGAACCGGGTGCTGCTGCCGGCGATGCTTACGCAGCGGCGGGGCTCCATCGTGATGATGTCGTCGGTCAGCGCGTTAAAGGGCAACGTGGGGCAGACGGCGTACGCCGCGAGTAAAGCGGCGATGAGCGGTATTGCGCGCTCGCTGGCGCTGGAGGTCGGGCGTTTCGGCATTCGGGTTAACTGCCTGGCGCCGGGCCTGATCCGTACGGAGATGCTGGAAGAGATACCCGCGCAAAAATTAAAAGAGATGCGCCAGGCGATACCGCTACGCCGATTGGGCGAAACGGATGATGTGCTGCAGGCGGTGGCGTTTTTAATCGGTGAGGGGAGCCAGTATATGACCGGGCAAACCCTGGTTCTGGACGGCGGATTGAGCGCCTGAGTCTGTGATTAGGCCGGGTTAGCCTCTAAAGGGAATGTGTGAGTTGCGCAATGCGATTCATTAACGCCTGTATTTCGCCAGCGGTTGCACGATAGACCTGGATAATTTGTGGGGAATATTGGGCAATCAGGGATAACATAAACGGGGGAATTTCCTCTCCCGGGTTATTTTTTATTAACTGCGCCAGCGACTTCTCTTCCGCTTTCGGTCTATTTAGCGCATGGACCACCCGTCGGCTCACCGCGATAAGCACGGCTTCTGGCGTAAGGATTTCCTCGGGTAATTGAAGCGGCGCGGGGCCATTTTGCATGGCCATCCACTCAGAAATATCATCAATACCTTCAATAGGATAAAGCGTGTGCCGGGCGTTGTCTGACGCACCAACGCGTTTTGACGGCGGGCTATGATCCAGACAGGAAATATTATGCAGTAACCCGCCAATTTCTACTTTCAGCGCTTGCGTCGCGCTCATTTCTATTTTTGTCGCCAGATAACCGGCAATGTGCCCGACGGCGGCGGAGTGCCAGGGCGTCTGCTGACTGAATTGATCGATAATAAAAGAGACCAGCTCAGCAATATCGCGGAGGTTGTGTAAAGAGAGGGTGTCGTTATGAACGCCGGAGATCGCGTTAATGTAATCGCGATAGTCGGTGGATGCCATGACAGACCAGAAATGGTCATCGGCGGAGAGCGTTCTGAAGGCCTGAATATACTCCTGTTTATAAAAAATATTAGCTCCGGCAGCAACGATGTCGACCAGCTTGTTGCTTAAAAAGGCGCTATGGTCGGTACGGTGCTCGCAATAAAGTACATCCAGCCGGTCAGCGAAGAAGAGCAGATGGCTCTCTTCGGGTACCCGCTCACCTTCAATATAACGCCCCAGACCGTTGCGCCAGCGGGTGTGATGATAGCGAACGATTCTGTTGAGCGGGCGAAACAGCGGAATTCGGCTAAGCAACTCGCTGCCGATTAGCGCGTGATTATTATGTTCATTATCGATGTAGTTGAGCGGCTCAAGGCGCGACTTTTCATTTAATCCGCCGACATCATGAATAAGAGCGGCGAGAATGGTTTTACGCCGCTGGGCCGCAGAAAAATTGACTAAATTTGCCAGATGCGATGCGATAAACGCCGTTCTGACATGGTGCAGATTTAGCCGTGGGTTAATCATATCAATGATATTAGCGATGCTGGCTAACGTCGGTAGTAAATGTATCGTCATGATATCTTTGTAATTAAAATTAATGAGATGAATCTCAATCAATGATTGTTTTTTTGACGCTGGCAACCATATTGTGGGAACGTTTGGTTACCGAATAAAATAGTATCATCATTAACGCGATTGATATAGATGATTCTATCATTAGTTTGGTTGTCAAAGAGGATTTTTTGCGCGATGTTATCAGGCGTATTATCACCGTTGTGGCGAGTGGTTTGCGAATCAGCAATATAAAAAAGATGCTCTGCAGCGGCGCTTTTTTTTAATGTGATGGAGAGGGTGCGCGAGACAATGTATTTATCTCCCGCGCTGGTGAGCAATCCCTCAAGGTTGATTATAAGATGATGGTTGGAAAACTCAGCGGATAGCAAGCCCTGGGAGCGGAGAACATTCTCATTTATTTCCTCTGTAAGATCGTATTGTGATTTACAGGAGAAAGCGTCATGGCTGTTGAAACAAATGTACAGGATGGAAGCTAATGCCAGCGTTAGCGTACAGGCCAGCGCGATAAAAGCGTATTTACGCATTTTTTATTTCCTTATAGTAGTAACTGTGGCACTGCTGGTACTTCATATCGCATTTGAGTATGAATATATCCATATAAATACCTAAGTCCTGTTCCTGATTTAATTGTCGGTTGAAAAGATAAATTTTCTTGGGTGTAGAACAATCGAGCCCCGAGGGGAACAGCTTTTTATTTCTTAGTATTTCCCCCGCGCGTAGCGCTCCTGCGCCATAAAAAATACATTTATCCTGAGTAAAAATCGCTGTAGGGGACTGTTTTTGATGGGTAAAAAACTGTGAAAGCAGCATCAAAGCTATCACCAACGGGATAAATAAAATGGCGACTTTGCGGTGTTGCCACAGCAAACTACGTCTGGGAAGTTCTGGGGCCAGCGTCGGGAGAGTGAAAGAGGAGGAGTAATCATTGTCGCTGGTGATAATGACTTCCTCAGAAATTTTAAAGCCAATTCGCGGTACCGTAATAATCACATTTTTCTCAACGCCCAGATCCGCAAGGCTGCGACGCAGCGTTGAGATGTATTGATTCAGGTTGCTATTAGAAGGTCTGGCGCCATATTTTTCAAACACCGACTGAAAAATGTCAACGCGAGAGATAATATCCCCACGGTATTGTAACAGATTGGTCAGGAGGCGAGTGGAAGTAGCAGAGAGTTCAATACAATCACCAGTCAACAGATTGACCAGGGATGCTTCCTCAGTATCAAATGTAATAAATCCCTCTATATCGAACCGCATTTTTATCTCCGCACGGAATTAAAAATTCACTCTTTATATCAGGGTTTTTATCATAAAAAAAAGTGAATTTCAGATAAATGTACTGTTTAAGTTGAAATTTAAAGCTAATGTTGCCGTTTTCGTAGGGTCAATCCATACTGCCGTGTACTTAATGACAGAAGGAGCTGACTCATGAAGATTTCATTTTCGTCCTGTACACCGCATTCGCATCAAAATTCTGTAACCGCAGTTGAGAATTTACGAGTGTTGATGAATTCAATGGGCATCAATAAATTCGCCGGGGTAATCGTACCAGAGCAGGAGTATATTCTTTATGTATTAAAAGAACATGAACCTGAAGGGTTACTTACTCGTGAGTTAGCGGACAAGTGCGAAATGTCAATTTATAAAGTCAGACATTTACTGCTGCCGTTGGAGAAGTATGGTCAGGTGATTAGAATAAAAATTAATAAGCATCATAAATGGTATTTTTATAATAAATAATATATGTCAAGGGCCATATTAACAAGAGGTAATGTTGTTTGCAATAAAGATAGAGATCTTGACTGTTTTTTTTATGTTTTTAGATTTTTAACAATTAATATCTCGCAAATGATAGAGAATATTCTTAATAATGAGAGCTCGCGACTCTTAAGAAAAAGATGTTTTGCTATCGACAGGCCGATAAGCAATTATGAATAATGACAGATAATTCTTATTAGAGGTTTTTAATCGATAGCCAACGGCCTGGGATGGCCGCTTTGTTGAGGAAATGATGCTTTTGTTTCTAAAGTGTTAAGTCGACGATATGACCATCTGATGCACTTGATGTTGGCGGGCGGCGAGATAAGGAGACGGATAAGAAAGAGGTATAGAGAATAATCGAAGGCAGTTTCTAACGTGCGCCGGCTTAAGCGTCATGAGTCCCTCCTGTTTCTGTTGTGCTTCTGCAGAGATACCTTTTTGGCTATACGAATGCGTATCGGCAGTAAAAGATAAAATAATGTGATCCAGTTCAATAATATCCATCATGAGATAATATCTTTCTCAGGTCTATACCCTAAATAATTCGAGTTGCTTAAAGGCGGCAAGGGAGTGAGTCCCCAGGAGCATAGATAACTATGTGACTGGGGGGAATGAGCGTAGCCAGCACATAAGCAACTTGAAGTATGACGGGTATATATTACTGTTGGTGTCCCTGGGCGTCATTAAAGTTGATGCTCGCTGATGTCCAGTATGCTGGACAGATCTCATGACTAATGTGCGATGGGTTAATTAACTGCAACAGCGTGCCGGGCAATTAGGGTGTTAATTGATATGAATTAATAAAATGGCTGCGCCAGTCACGTTACTGTAGGGCTAAATATTATGGTTATCAAACACTCGAATTGAGGGAGCACAAATGGCTTACAGAATGATTTTAAACGAAACCTCGTATTTTGGCCCAGGTTCGATTCGCTGTATCGTTGATGAAGTTAAAAAACGCGGCTTCAAAAAAGCGCTGGTGGTCACGGATAAGGATCTGATTCGTTTTAACGTCGCCACAAAAGTTTTTGCTATTCTCGACGAAGCCGGGCTGCCTTACAGCATTTTTGATGAAGTGGTCCCGAACCCCACGATTGAGGTTGTGCAGCAGGGCGTAGAGACGTTTAAACAGTCGGGCGCCGACTACCTGATCGCTATCGGCGGCGGCTCACCGCAGGATACCTGTAAGGCGATAGGCATCATCATTAATAACCCGGAGTTCGCCGACGTCCGCAGTCTTGAAGGCGGGGCGGAGACGAAAAACGCCGCCGTGCCGATGATTGCCATCCCAACCACCGCCGGTACGGCAGCCGAAGTCACCATCAACTACGTGATTACCGACGTACAGAATCGGCGCAAATTTGTTTGCTACGACCCGCACGATATCCCGGTAGTGGCGATCATCGATGCCGACATGATGAGCAGCATGCCGGCCAGCCTGAAGGCGGCGACCGGCGTCGACGCGCTAACCCATGCGATTGAAGGCTACATCACCAAAGGCGCATGGGAACTCACCGACATGCTGCATCTGAAGGCTATCGAGGTGATTGGCCGGTCGCTGCGTGCTTCCGTTCAGGGCGAGGCGCAGGGCGCGGAAGGGATGGCGCTGGGGCAGTATATTGCCGGAATGGGCTTCTCAAACGTTGGTCTGGGGCTGGTCCACGGTATGGCCCACCCGCTGGGCGCATTCTACGGTACGCCGCACGGCGTGGCTAACGCGGTGCTGCTGCCGCATATCATGGCCTACAACGCCGAATATACTGGCGAAAAATATCGCGACATCGCGGTGGCCCTCGGCAACAAGCAGGCGTCAACCCTGCCGATTGCCGAAGCGCGTCAGGCAGCCATTGAGGCGGTGGCGCAGCTGAATCGCGACGTCAATATCCCGGCGCGCCTGCGCGATGTCGGTATGAAAGAAGAGGATATTGATGCCCTTGCGGCGGCGGCTCTGGCGGATGTGTGCACCGGCGGCAACCCGCGTGACACTAATCTGGAAGAGATTAAAGCGCTGTATCGGGCAATTTTCTAACGCACTATAAAACCGCCGTTGTCGGTAGCGATACCGGCAACGGAAAGTTGTAATAAGAGGGGAGGGCGATTAATCAATTGTTGCTGCTGGTTGAAGACTTAATTTTATCAATGGCGGTAACGTTCTCCGACATGGCTTCGTTAAGTACTTTCACTGCTGTACTGGCATCGCGATTTTTTATCGACATGTAGACTTTGATATGGGCTTCTACGCTCTCAAGGGTGATACCGAGCGCGCGATTCAGCTCCTCAAGATAATAGTAATAAATATCTTTTATTGAATTCATTACGTTATAAAAGACGCTGTTGTGTGAGGCCCTGACGATAGCCAGATGGAAAGCGTAGTCTGCCTCCGAATACTTTTTGTAGTCGCCTTTGTTAATCAGCATATTGTTGAGCGCCTGTTCGAGCTCAAGAATGTCCTCTTCCGTGGCATGAGTAACGGCCAGCTCCACGCATTTGAACTCCACGGTCTGGCGGAAGATCATCATATCGTGAAACTCTTCGCGGCTAAGATGCATGATGGGACGAGGATCGTTGCTCAGCATCTGCGGCGTAAAGTGATCGCTTACGTAGCTACCGCTCCCCTGACGAGTGACGACGATGCCGAGATCGCGAAAGCGCTGGACAGCGCTGCGCACGCTGACCCTGCTAACGTTAAAGGAAGCGGTCAGCTCCGCTTCAGACGGAAGGCGGCTACCCGGCGGCCAGCTCCCATCCAGCAGCTTTGCGCTGATCTGATCATAAATTTCATTTACAACGTTCTGTTTTTGAATGGATTTTATGCTCAAGATCGCTGTCCGGTAGAGTGCTGAGAATTGCAGCATTGTATAACATTCACTTTTAAGAACAAAGCGCCCGACCGGGCGCTTGTCGCGGTTATTCAAAGCGAATGAGGACCTTAGCTGAGATATTTTTGTCCGCCGCGGTTATCAATGCCTGTTCAATGCTGGCAGGGGAGAATTCGGCGCTAATTAGCGGGCGCGGATTAATGCGGCCATCTTCAAGCCAGCGCACTGCGATAGTAAATTCGTCAATAAACCGGAACGAGCCTACCAGATTAATTTCTTTGACCAGCATGGCAGAGACCGGCCAGGTTATCGGGCTTACGCCCATACCCACTTGTACAATCGTTCCGGTTGGGCGGGTGAAATCCACCGTTGATGCTATCGCCGCAGGTGCGCCGGAGGCTTCGAAGACTATGTCGAAGTAGCCTCTGTTTTGCTGATAATACGCGCTGCGCTTTTCATCCCGAGGATCCATCACTGCAGTGGCGCCCATCTGTTGCGCCAGTTCCAGACACCGCGGGCTTAAATCGCAGGCCACCACATCAGAGGCGCCTGCGCTTTTGGCCGCTGCCAGAATCAGGCAGCCGATAGGGCCTGCCCCAATCACCAGTACACGTTTTCCAATTAACTGGCCTGCCATTTTCACCGCGTGAATGGCAACGGCCAGAGGTTCGGAAAAAGCCATGACGTTGGCCGGCACCCGACTATCGTATGCAATACATTGTTCCGGCTTAACCGCTACGTATTCAGAAAAGCCGCCATTCACGTGCGGGTTAAACTGCGCGCTTCCCATAAAGCGCATTGAGCTACACATGTTTTGTTTGCCCGAAAGACACATCTCACATTGGTTACACGGGCAAGAGGGGTTGATAGCAACGGTTTGACCAACCTTTAAACCGCTCTCTGCCGGACATTTTTCCACCACGCCAACAAATTCATGGCCGATGACCATGGGGTGTTTCAAAATCGACATACCCGCGCGACCATGTTGATAATAGTGAATGTCTGAACCGCAGATCCCGCCGTAGGCCACTTTAACCAACACATCATGCTTGCCGTATTCAATATCGCGTGTTGCAAACCGCACGTCTTTTTCAGCATGTGCCAGACAGGCGTTACAGGTTATTTTCTCAGTGTTCATAATTACCTCAGGATTTATTATTTGTTGCCGGGTGCAATGCGTTATTATCGCGGCTATCTGGATTAGCCTCTCCGGGTAAAATAACTTCTATTTTACCTACCAGAAAGATATAGGCCAGCAGACCCAGTCCGGCGACGGCGGCGATATACCACATGGCATATTGGAAATTTTGAGTGCGCTCAAGAATGATCCCGATAACAATCGGGCTGACGATCCCGGAAAGATTTCCGCATATATTTAAAAAACCGCCCATGGTTCCGAGGAAATTTCGCGGAATGACATCGCTCCACACTACCCAGCCTAAATTTGAAAAGGCATTGGCGAAAAAAGCAATGGAAAGTATCACAATAGCAATAATCGGCTGGTCTTCAAAAAAGTTAACTAAAGCAATAATCATTGTAACTAATAAACCAGCCATTACTGGTAATTTACGGGCAAAAGTTCTGGATTTTCCTTTTTTCAGCAGTAAATCACTGAGTGTGCCACCGCATAGCACTCCAAACATTGCCATAATATAAGGTAGCATGGCACCAACCCCTGCTTTTGATATGGAAAGGTGCAGCCCTTTTTCCAGATAAACAATAAACCAGGTGAGAAAAAAATAGAGCGTTGAGGAACAGGCAAACTGCGTAATGAACAGGCCCCAGACGGTCTTCCGGCAGAGGAAGAATTTAATATCCTGCCAGCCAATTTTTGTACTGACGGCGGATTGGTTCTCTGAGCCATAGCCGCCTCCAGCCTTGATGTAATCAAGCTCTGCCTGATTCACCGTAGTGCTGTGCTGCGGGTCGCGATAATATATCAGCCAGTATATGCCAAACAGTATTCCCGCGCCGCCGGATAAATAGAATGACATTTCCCAACCATAATTGGCGACGATAAAAGACAACGCTGGAGTCAGTAGAGCCAGACCAATATATTGTGCGCTGGAGTATATGGCGGTAGCTCTTGCTCGTTCATGATCCGGAAACCAGGTAGCAATAATTTTTGTATTAGAGGGGAATGACGGTGCTTCGGCGACACCAATTAACGCCCGGCAAGCTAATAGCATGACGAAGGATGCCGTCGCTGTCGAGAAAAGATGGTGGGACGAAAAGCCCATCATAAAAGTAAATACGCTCCATAAAATAATAGCGCCACCGTACAGAATGCGGGAGCCTATTCTGTCAAGAATATAGCCTACGGGGATCTGGCTAGCTGCATATGCCCAGGTGAACATAGAAAAAAGTAAACCGAGCTGCGTCGGTGTTAAACTAAAGTCATCCTGGATATTTGAGCCTGCGACTGCAAGATTGGCGCGATCCATATAGTTAATAGCGGTGACAATAAATAACAATGTGAGAATAAAGAGTCGTGATCTTGAAGCCTTCATAATTATACCTGTGTGATATCGGCAGACCCGTATAGTAAATATTCAGGCACGCCGAAAATTTTAAAGGCAAAAATGCTGAATGCACCGCGATATTACAGAACCGCCAACCAGCCGCCGTCGACGTAAATAATCTGTCCGTTGATATAATCTGAGGCTTTCGAGGACAAGAAAACCGCAGTACCAATCAATTCTTCCGGGCGGCCCCAGCGCTGCGATGGGTTGCTGTTTTTCACCCAGCTATCAAACTGCTTATCTTCGATAAGGGCGGTATTCATATCGGTCAAAATATACCCTGGACCAATGGCGTTGCTCTGTATATTGAACTGTGCCCACTCCGCCGCCATGGAGCAGGTGAGCATTTTGATCCCCCCTTTTGCCGCCGTGTAGGGAGCGACGGTAGGCCGTGCAGCCTGGCTGGTTAGCGAACCAATATTGACAATTTTACCGCCGGACCGGCGGGCGATCATTCGTTTTGCCGCGGCGCGCGAGACCAGAAATGCGCTGGTCAGGTTGGTATCAATCACTTTTTGCCAGTTTTCCAGCTCCAGCTCTACCATCGGCTTGCGGTATTGAATCCCAGCGTTGTTTATCAAAATATCCACGTGAATGCCCTGTGCATCCAGTTTGCTAAAGGCTTTCTCAATCGCATCTTCGCTGGTGACGTCGAACGCCGCGCCGTGCGCGCTGTAGCCTTTACTTGCCAACACATCGACCGACTCTGCCAGCAGCGTTTCGCGAATATCGTTCAGTATCACTCTGGCGCCTGCCACGGCGAGGCCTTCCGCATAGGCAAACCCCAGACCGCGCGCCGAACCGGTGACCAGAGCCGTTTTTCCCGTTAAATCGAATAATGCGCTCATTTTTATTTCCTCGCTTAATTTTACTTGTATGACGACTGTCTTATTTAAGCTTGATTTTTTGGTGAGGCAAAAGCAATAAGCTAAAAATAAATTTGCAATATAGATCACAAACACAACTCCTGTTTAAATGAAGTGTTTTATATAACTTATTGTATATATTGTTTTTTTTAATCTTTTTTGTTTGCTGGCATGATCGCGATCACAGAAATAAAGATTGAGGTTACGAGCCGCTAATCGTCGTGTTATAACAACGCAAAGTTGTAGGACAACTTACAAATGTGGCGATGATATTCGCTTACAGCATGGCAGGCAGTTAATTCTGTGAACTGAGGAGTTAAAGTGAGTAACCTGAAAATCACCAACGTGAAAACGATTCTGACGGCGCCCGGCGGCATTGATCTGGCGGTTGTGAAGGTCGAAACCAACGAGCCAGGCCTGTATGGCTTGGGCTGTGCGACGTTTACCCAGCGAATCTTCGCCGTGAAAAGCGCTATAGATGAATACATGGCGCCTTTTCTCATTGGCAAAGATCCCACGCGAATTGAAGATATCTGGCAGTCTGGCGCGGTCAGCGGCTACTGGCGCAGCGGACCGATTATGAACAACGCGCTATCCGGTGTGGATATGGCGCTGTGGGATATTAAAGGTAAGCTGGCGGGCATGCCGGTGTATGATTTGTTAGGCGGTAAATGCCGCGACGGCATTCCGCTGTATTGCCATACCGATGGCGGGGACGAAGTTGAAGTCGAGGACAATATCCGCGCCAGAATGGAAGAGGGATACCAGTACGTACGCTGTCAGATGGGGATGTACGGCGGCGCGGGTACCGACGATCTTAAGCTCATTGCGACCCAACTGGCGCGGGCGAAAAATATCCAACCGAAGCGTTCCCCGCGCAGCAAAACGCCGGGAATCTATTTTGACCCGGACGCTTATGCTAAAAGCGTTCCTCGCCTGTTTGACCATCTGCGCAACAAGCTGGGATTCGGTGTTGAGTTCATTCATGACGTGCATGAGCGCGTGACGCCGGTAACCGCAATTCATCTCGCCAAAACGCTTGAACAATATCAGCTCTTCTACCTTGAAGATCCTGTCGCCCCGGAAAATATCGACTGGCTTAAAATGCTCCGCCAGCAGGCCTCCACGCCGATCTCTATGGGGGAGCTGTTTGTGAATGTGAATGAGTGGAAACCCTTAATCGACAATAAGCTGATCGATTATATCCGCTGCCACGTCAGCACTATCGGCGGGATTACGCCAGCTAAGAAACTGGCGGTGTATAGCGAGTTTAACGGTGTGCGCACCGCATGGCATGGGCCTGGTGATATCTCACCGGTTGGGGTTTGCGCGAACATGCACCTTGATCTTAGCTCGCCCAACTTCGGTATTCAGGAGTACACGCCGATGAATGATGCCTTGCGCGATGTCTTCCCGGGATGCCCGGAGATAGACCACGGTTATGCCTACCTAAATAATAAACCGGGTCTGGGAATTGACCTTGATGAGGCCAAAGCGGCGAAGTATCCGTGCGAAGGTGGCATTCCGTCATGGACGATGGCGCGGACGCCGGATGGCACGGCTTCAAGACCGTAACCGGCTAATCACGAACGGAACGGACGTCAATGCCTTACTGACAACGTGCGCCCTTATGGAGTCCTCCGGGCGCGGCTGACGCCTTCGCCGGGCTACATACCGCACGAATTATAGCCCGACTAAGCGCAGCGCGAGCCGGGAAAGGATTATTGGCTGGCAGCGGGCTATTCTGGCGCAACACTGCTATCAGTTCACGGCGCCAGATAGACCTGCGGAACGGCCGCATCGGGATGTTCCCCCATGCTGACCTCCGCGCCGTACCAGCGGCTGATAATCGGCTGCTGGATCACCTCCTGCGGCGTGCCCTCGGCTACCAGCTTCCCCTGATACAGCAGCAGAATCCGGTCGGCCCACAGCGCCGCGAGGTTCAGGTCGTGCAGCACTATACAGACGTGCAGCCGGCTGCTGCGGGTCAGGCGTTTGAGCAGGCGCAGCAGGTGCTGCTGGTAATAGAGATCCAGCGCCGAAGTGGGCTCATCGAGAAACAGCCAGCCCTCGGGGGCGCCATCGCGCCACAGCTGTGCCAGACAGCGGGCCAGCTGCACCCGCTGCTGTTCGCCGCCGGAGAGGGAAGGGTAGCGTCTCCCGGCCAGATGATCGCAGCCGGTCTCTTCCATCACCCGGCGGATCATCTCCTCATTTGCTACGCCGCCCCACGGCGAACGGCCCATGGCGATAACCGTCTCAACCGGCCAGTCGGCGTGAAGCTGGGTACGCTGCAGCATCACCGCCCGCCGGCGGGAAAGCGTTTCTGCCGACCAGCTCTCCAGCGGACGGCCTTCCACCACCCGTTCGCCACCGTCGGGCGTTAAATAACCGGTTAACAGGCGCAGCAGGGTTGATTTACCGGCGCCGTTGGGGCCAATCAATGCCGTCGTCCCACCGCCGCAGAGCTGGAGCGAAACATCATGAATAATCTGCCGGTTACCCAGACGCAGCGACAGCGAACGCGCGCTATAGCGGTTATCCATGGGTCCCTTTCTCCCGACGAAAAATCAGCCACAGAAACCACGGCGCGCCGAGTACGCTGGTCAACAGCCCGACCGGCATCTCGGCGGGGGCGGCAACGGTACGCGCCAGCGTGTCGGCCAGCAGCAGTAACATCGCGCCGCACAGCAGCGAACCGGGGACCAGGCCGCGATGGTCCGGCCCCAGCCACATCCGCATCAAATGCGGCACGACCAGACCGATAAAGCCGATAATGCCGCTGATAGCCACCGCCGACGCCACCAGCAATGCGCTGCACAGCAGCAGTAGCCGCTGCAGGGCGCGAACGTTGACGCCGAGGTAGTGCGCCTCTTCATCGCCCAGCTGCAGCAGGTTAAGCCGTGAAGCCATCGCCCACACCACGAGAGAGGCCGGGATCATCAGCGTGGCCGCCACCAGCAGCGTCGACCATTCCGCCTGCCCGAGGCTACCCATCCCCCAAAGCGAAAGCTGGCGCAGCTGGGTATCGTTGCTGATCCACGCCAGTACCCCGACCAGCGCGCCGCACAGGGCGTTAATGGCGATGCCGACCAGCAGCAGGCGCGAAAGCGAGGCGTCTCCCGCCCGGCTGAGGATAAAAATCACCACCATCACCGCCATGCTGCCGATAAACGCCGCCAGCATCGGGGCGTACAGCGCCACGAGCAGCGGCACCGACAGAGGCAGCACCAGCCAGCAGGCGACCGCCAGCGCCGCGCCGCCGCTGATCCCTAACAGCCCCGGATCGGCGAGGGGGTTGCGAAACAGCCCCTGCATCACGCAGCCGGAGAGCGCCAGCGCGGCGCCGACCAGCAGCGCCAGCAGCACTCGCGGCAAACGAATGGTCAGCCAGATGTTTCTCAGAATCTCATCGCCGGAGGGCAGCAGGCTGGCCAACGGCAGACGCATGGCGCCCAGGGTCGTGGCTAACAGCGTCAGGACAATCAGCAGCAGCGTCATTAACCACAGATGACGGGCAGGGTGGGAGCGCATCAGGGCAGCTGCTCCGCTTTTTGCCGCAGCGCGAGCACCGCCTGCGGGGTGCGCGGACCAAAGCCGAGCAGGGCCATATCATCTATCACCAGTACCTGCTTATGGCGTCCCGCAGGCGTCTGCGCCAGCCCCGGTAGCTTCCAGAGCCCGGCTTCGCCGCCCATGCCTTTCAGCCCATCGGCGGAGATCACCACCAGGTCCGGCGTACTGGCGATAACGCCCTCCTGCGACATGCTGCGATAATGGTCGAAGCTCTGCATGGCATTTTGCAGCCCGGCCGCCCTGATTGCGCCATCCGCCGCGGTTTGTTTCCCGGCCACCATGGTATTCATGCCGCCGTGGCTGAGAATAAACAGCACCCGCTTGTTCACGGGCTGCGACGGAATTTGCGCGATCTGCTGATGAACCTTCTGGCGCAGGGCGTTACCTTCGCTCTGCTTACCAAGGGCGTCGGCAATCACGCCAATTTTTGCCTCGATTGCCGGCAGGTCGTAGCCGCCCGGGACGTTGATCACCTTAACCTTATTCTCTTCAACCTTTTTCAGCACCAGCGAGGGCTGCGCCTGGGCGCTGGCCAGCACCAGCGTCGGCCGCAGGGAGAGGATCCCCTCGGCGTTCAGCTGGCGGATATAGCCCACATCCGGCAGGCTCTGCGCGGCGGCAGGCCAGGTGCTGGTACTGTCTTTTGCCACCAGCTGCCGCTGGGCGTCGAGGGCGTAAACTACCTCCGTGACGTCGCCGCCGAGTGACACAATCCGCTCGGCGGCGGCGCTGGCCAACAGCGGAAACGCCGCAAGTAATATCAGCCAGCGCTTCATGCGAGTAGACCTTCGGTGGTCAAACGATCGACCTGCGCACGCCACTGCGCCTGCTCCGGGTGGCCTTCGCTGCGTTGACCGAACAGCTGTGCGATCTGCGTGCCGTCTTTGGCAAACAGCTCGACGCTGGTGACGTGGCCGTCAGAGGTCGGTTTGCGGGTCACCCAGATCTCATCCACGCTCTCCTCGCGCAGATGCAGGGTAAACGCGGGGTTGAAGATATTCAGCCAGCCGCGCATCGGGGCGACCTTCTCCAGCGCGCCGGTGAAGATCTGCACGCAGCCGCGGTTGCCGACAAAAATCATGATCTCGTTGCCATCCTGGCGGATGGTTTCCAGCAGGCCCGGCAGCGTCTGGGTGTCAATCCGGCAGGCGAGGTCGTCGCTGACCAGACGGAAAGCCTGCTGGCGCGACAGGCTATATTTTCTCAGCAGGCCGAAGAACTGGTGAACGTCGGTCATGGCCCGCCATTCATTTTCCAGCGCCGCCGCGTCGGCGGAGTCGGCATATTTCAGCGGTTCGGCCGGGCGAATCGCCAGCGGGGCAGGCGATTGCTGCGTATGCCCGGCAATCAGCGCATCCCAGGCCGCCATGTCGGTATTGCCGGTGGTGTAAACCTTGAGCAACGCGTCGCCGTGCGGATCGAAGAACTGGATGCTCTGGCGGCCGTTGTCGTTCAGGCGAAAAGCGCTGGCCCACTGGCTGAGAAACAGGCGCAGATCGAGGGCGCGCGGATTAAGCACCAGCCCGGCGTGGCCGCTCAGATGCTGATGGGTAAATTCGCCGACCTGCTCATGCACCGCGTATTCGTTGCGGCAGATGCATTTGGTTTCCCCCACGGTTTCCAGCGCCGTCAGAATGGCGCGGGCGTCGTCCTGCAGACGTACGGCATCGTAGCCCAGGCGGGCTTCGGTCAGCTCGGCTTCGCTAATCCCCATTTCGGCGGCGATATCGCGGGCGTATTTCGCGGAGGATTGCGCTTTCGTGGTCAGATAGCGCTGCCACAGCGGGGTATGTTGCGGTTGGGTGTTTTGCATAATTCACATCCTTCTCTACGATGAGTTTCCCCGGCGCGCGGCCGGGGAGCAGGTTTCTTATTATTGGCCGGTCAGAAATCGACGTTCACGCCCAGCTGCCAGGTGCGGCCAGGCATCACCGCCAGCGCTCTGTCGTTGGCGTCCTGGTTCGTCGCCGTTTCGATATTGCGGCTGCTCAGATAATCCCAGTATTTACGATCGGTAATGTTGTATACGCCGCCGTTCACGCGCACGTTCTTCGCGACCTGCCAGTACGCGGTCCAGTCCAGCATGCCGTAGCCCGGAACGCGCATATATTCGCTGGTCGAATCGGTAATCGCGGAGCCGGAGTTGGTATAGCTTTCGCGGTTGGTGGCGGTGGCGCGCTTGCCCTTAACAAAGGTGGCGGTCAGCGCGGTGCCGTACACTTTTGCCGGATCGTCCCACGCCACGCCGACGATGGCCTTCATTGGCGCGACGCTATCGAGGTCGACGTACTTATCGCCGCTGTAGCTGGATTTCGATTGCCCTTCACTATAGCCGTAAGCGAGGGTGGCGCTCAGGCCGTTAACCTCTTCAAACCAGGTGCCAAAGTTGAATTTAGCGCTGATTTCGCCGCCGTAGATGTACGCTTTATCGCGGTTTTCCGCCTGGTAAATGGTGTAGATGTTCGACGGTACGTTAGTGAACTGCGTCGGATTATTGGCGCGGGTGTAGCGGGTATAGGCGATAAAGTTCTTATAGGTGTTGTAGAACAGCGCGGTGCGCATGGTGATGCCTTCCGCCACTTCGCCCTTCATCCCCCACTCAACGTTATCGCTGGTTTCGGTTTTCAGATCGGTGTTGCCGATCAGCGCATACTGGGCGCGTCCGGCGTAGCTGGAGCCGAGGTTCCACGAACCGTACAGCTGGCTGGCGTTCGGGAACTGCGCGCCGCGCTGATACTGCAGATAAGTCATCAGGCGCGGGGAGATATCGTACTGCAAGACCAGCGACGGCAGCGCCTGGGTATCAGCGTTCTTACCGTACAGATTTGACACGTCGGAACCGGTCAGCACGCTGCTGTTGTTGGCCAAATCGGAGACGTTTTCCGGTTTGGTCGACTGATGCATCACGCGAATGCCCGGGATAACCGCAAAGTTATGGCCGTCGAGGTCGAAGTTAATTTTGTCCTGCAGGAAGCCGGCGACGATATAGCCGCGGCTGTCGGCGTCCGGCTGCATAATCTGGCTATAGGCGCTCGGGGTTGGCGACTGGGTTAACGGCCGCTGGGTTTTCGTCGTGCTGGCGTTAAAACCGGCGCTCAGATCGTGGCGGCCTATCGATTTCGCCAGCGCGCTCTGAATCCCCCAGGTGTCGGTATCGTAGTCGGAGCTCACCGTTTGCATCGCGCGGGTGACGCTGTCCGGCATATATGTCCAGTCATGGGCCTCGGTATGCTGGTAGTAGACTTTGGTCGATACGCTGTCGATATAGTCGTTCATCGGCGTCCAGTCGTCTTTCAGGCTCAGGCCCCAGCGGCGGGTCTGGCTGGTCTGGTTTGACGTACCGATAACGCTGTTGCCGCTGGAGTCCCAGGCGTCGTAATGCGTGTGGTTCGTTTTATGGTAATAATCGAAGGTGCTGGTGAACTTATGTTCGTCATTCGGCTGCCAGATCCCGGAGGCCATAAAGGCGTCCGAGTGCCAGTTTGCCGGATAGGAATCAACGGTCCCGCTGTTATTTTCCGTCTCCTGACCGTCGCGACGGCTGTAGACGAAGATCCCGCGCAGGGTCTCGTCGCCGCCGGCAATGGTGACGCCGTTGTGCCAGCTGCGATCGGACGAGTCGTAGCCGCTGCGGTAGCCGAAGGCGCTGGTTTTGCCCGGATGCAGATAGTCATCCGCGGATTTCGGGCGGAAAGAGACGTTGCCGCCGATGGCGCTGTTAGCGGTTTCCGTTGATGTCGCCCCGGACTGAATATCGATGCTGCCGTACATATAGGGGTCAATATAGTCGCGGCCCATACCGAAGGTATTAAGGCCCGCGCGGCTGGCGTAGCTGCGCCCGGTGGCGTTCGGCTGGGCGATGCCGTCGACATCGATCCCGACGCGGTTGCTCTCCATGCCGCGTATGTTGTAGCCGGTATAGCCGCCGCGGTCGAAGCCGCTTTTGCCGTTGCCGGAACCGCCGCTGGCGCCGGTGGCGCTAATGAGCGGCTCGTAGCGCATGATCGAGCCAAAGTCGTTGGCCCCTTTATCCTGCAGCTCCTGAGCGCCGATCGAATGTTCGCTGCCCGCTTTCAGCAACGGCGCCGGCGCGGTAACGGTCATCCGTTCCGAGCTGTCATCAGTCGATGCGCTGCTGGTGGTTTTCGCGGTGGTATCAGCCGCCCCGGCGGAAGTCTGATAAAGTGCTGTAAGCAAAGAAGTCACCAGCAGGCTTTTCTTGAACCATGCTGTTGATTGAGTGGAGTTATACATAGTAGCCACGCCTTAATCATTATTAGTATTGGCTCACGCGTTACTTCCAGAGTGCAGGTGTGTCCCGTTATTCCGTTACTGGACGTTTTTTCTCCATGCTTGTTGATTGCGAATGGTAATGATAGGTATTATCGTTTGCAACAAAATAATCATGTATTCTTCAATTAATCTGCAAGTTGTTTACAATTTGCCCTTTTACCGACAGCGAGAAGACGATGAGCCATAAAGCCGCGATTACCATCACCTACTGTTCGCAGTGCAACTGGATGCTGCGCGCCAGCTGGATGGCACAGGAACTGCTGCACAGCTTTAGCACCGATATCGCTTCGGTCACGCTGGTTCCGGGAACCGGCGGGATCTTCGTGGTGGCCGTTGATGATGTGCAAATCTGGGAGCGCAAGCAGGATGGCGGTTTCCCCGACGCGGCGGAGCTCAAGCGCCGGGTGCGCGATGTGTGCTTCCCGGAAAAACCGCTGGGGCACGTGGATAAACCGGCATAATCCTCAGGGAGTATGGGGCTGCATCGTCCTCTCTGAATGTGTATTATGAATGCATCTTTATCGGGGGGAACAGGTGATGGCGGGCAAACGTATTGCGCGGGAAAAAAAGACCATTAGCAGCATGATTGCGCTCTACCAGCGCCGCTGCCCGGATGCCCGCGACGACGCCGAACACTATCAGGCGCTCAACGGCTATGCCGACAAGCGGCTGGATAAGTGCGTATTTGGCGAAGAAAAGCCCGCCTGCAAGCAGTGCCCGGTGCATTGCTATCAGCCCGCGAAACGCGAAGAGATGAAGCAGATTATGCGCTGGGCGGGGCCGCGGATGCTCTGGCGGCACCCGATCCTGACGATTCGCCACCTGATCGATGACAAACGCCCGGTTCCGGAGTTACCGGAAAAGTATCGGCCCAAAAAGCCGCAATAAACTCCCCGGCTCGCGCGGCGCTTAGCCGGGCTACAATTCGTGCGGTCTGTAGCCCGGGTAAGGCGTCAGCCGCGACCCGGGGCTTCGCCGGAACGGGCCGTGGTTTGACTATCGCGAACCGACGTCCAGACAAACGCTATAACGAACAGGACGGTAAACAGCACCACAATGGTCGGCGCCGGGGCGCTGTCGAGATAAAACGACAGCCACACGCCGCCCAGCGAACAGCTTAACGCTATCGCCACCGCCAGCAGCAGGGCGCTGACAAAACGCCGCGTCAGCAGCAGAGCGATCGCCCCCGGCGCTATCAGCAGCGAAATCGACAAAATGATCCCCACCGCTTTCAGCGTCGCCACGATGGTCAGTGCAATCATGCACAGCAGCCCATAATGCAGCAGCCCGCAGCGCAATCCGCTGGCCTTCGCCTGCTGCGGATCAAAGGCGTGCAGCAGAAAATCACGCCACTTAAGCCCGATTATCAGCGCAATCGCCAGCGCGATCAGCGACGTTTGCGCAATATCGCTGGCGGAAATACCCAGCATGTCGCCAAACAGAATATGATCGAGATGGACCTCCGACTGAATCGACACGTACAGCACCAGGCCCGCGCCAAACATCCCGGAAAAGACGATGCCCATGATCGTATCGCGCTTAATGCGGCTGTTATCGTCGAGATAACCGGTGGCGATGGCGCAGAACAACCCGGCGATAAACGCGCCGATGGCGAAGGGGATACCGAGGATATACGCCACCACCACGCCCGGAAAAACCGCGTGGCTCATGGCATCGCCCATCAGCGCCCAGCCCTTGAGCACCAAAAACACCGACAGCAGCGCGCAGGGGACGGCAACGATCGCCGCCACCAGTATGGCGTTGACCATAAAGGAGAACTGGAAAGGTTCAATCAGCGCGCTCAGCATGAGGCCTCCCTGGCGCGGCGACGGCTGGCGAGCAGGCCGTGCTTCGGCGCGAAAACAAAAGCGGCTAAAAACAGCAGCGTCTGGGCGACGACGATAATCCCCCCGGTCGCCCCGTCCAGATAGTAGCTCAGCCACGCGCCGAAAAAGCTGGTCAGGCTGCCAATCGCGACGGCAATCGCCAGCAGGCGCGGGAAGCGGTCGGTCAACAGCCAGGCGGTGGCCCCGGGCGTCACCACCAGGCAAATCACCAGAAACGCGCCGACGGTCTGCAGCGCCGCCACGGTACAGGCCGCCAGCAGGGTAAAGAACAGCAGCTTCAGCGCGGTGGTATTCAGGCCAATGGAACGAGCGTGGTTCTCATCGAAAAAGGTCACCATCAGGTCTTTCCACTTCAGCAGCAGAATCGCCATCGAAATAGAGCCAATCGCCGCCAGCTGGATAATATCCTCCGGGGCGATGGCCAGAATATTGCCGAGAATAATGGTCTGGATATTCACCGAAGTGGGGTTCAGCGACACCATAAACAGGCCAATACCGAAAAAAGAGGAGAAGATCAGGCCGATAATCGCGTCTTCCTTCAGCTTCGAACGCTGGTTAAGAAACAGCATGCTGCCCGCCGCCAGGCCGCCGGAAAGAAACGCCCCCAGCGCGAAGGGCAGACCGAGCATATAAGCGCCCGCCACGCCGGGCACGATGGAGTGGGAGAGGGCGTCGCCAATCAGCGACCAGCCTTTAAGCATCAGGTAGCAGGAGAGAAACGCGCACACCCCGCCCACCAGCGCCGAGACCCACATCGCGTTCAGCATATAGTGATAACCAAACGGCTCCAGTAGCCAGCTCATCTTTCGCCTCCCGCCGCCCGACGGCTGATAAACGGCCGCTCATCGTCGGTGATAATCCGCTCTTCCGCGCCGCTCAGCACCACGTGGCGCAGCACGCCGCTAAACGCCAGTTCGAGGTTTTCGGCGGTAAAGGTGCTTTCCGTCGGGCCGCTGGCCAGCACGGTGCCTTTGACCATCACCGTGTAGTCGCAGAACTCGCTTACCGAGCCGAGGTTGTGAGTGGAAACCAGCATGGTGCAGCCTTCGTCGCGCAGTTCCCGCAGCAGCTCGATGATGCGCGCTTCGGTCTGCACGTCGACGCCGGTAAAGGGTTCATCCAGCAGAATGACTTTTCCCTGCTGAGCGATAGCGCGGGCCAGAAACACGCGCTTTTTCTGCCCGCCGGAGAGTTCGCCGATCTGGCGGTGGCGGTACTCGCTCATACCGACCCGCGCCAGGGCGGCGTCGACAATCTCATGGTCGCGCGGTTTGGCCCGCCGTAGCCAGCCCATATGGCCATAGCGCCCCATCATCACCACATCTTCCACCAGCACCGGGAAGGACCAGTCCACCTCTTCCGCCTGCGGAACGTAGGCGACGAGGTTCTGCCGCAGGGCGCGATTAACCGGCTGACCGAGAATCGCAATATCGCCTTTTCCGACGCGCACAAAGCCCATCAGCGCTTTAAACAGCGTCGATTTTCCCGAGCCGTTCACCCCGACCAGCGCCGCGATGGCGCTGCGTGGGACGCTAAACGAAGCATCGCGCAGCGCGGTATGACCGTTGCGGTAGGTGACGCTGACGTTGTTGACCGCGAGGCCCGGCAGCTCGTGACTCATGCCTGTTTCCTTAGTCCGTCGTTGATGCCCTGGACGATGGTTTGAGTGGTGACGCGCAGCAGGTCGAGATAGGTCGGCACCGGGCCATCGGCGGCGCTCAGAGAGTCGACGTACAGGACGCCGCCGTAGTGGGCGCCGGCCTCCCGGGCCACCTGACGCGCCGGTTTATCAGAGATGGTGCTTTCGCTAAAGATAGTCGGGATCCGCTCTTTCTTCATGGTGTCGATGGTTTTGCGCACCTGCTGCGGGGTGCCCTGCTGGTCGGCGTTTATCGGCCACAGATAGCGCTCCTGGAGGCCGTTATCGCGGGCCAGATAGGAGAACGCGCCCTCGCTGGTCACCAGCCAGCGCTTATCCTGCGGCAGCTTCGCCAGTTCCGCCTTCAGCGGCGCCATGGTCTGGCGGATCTTCTCTTTGTAGGCTTCGGCGTTGTGGCGATAGGCATCGGCGTTCGCAGGATCGTATTTCACCAGCGCGTCGCGAATATTATCGACGTAGATCAGCGCATTGTCCGCCGACATCCACGCGTGCGGGTTAGGTTTGCCGTTATACGGCCCTTCGCTGATGCCCATCGGCTGAATGCCGTTGCTGACCACCACTTCCGGTACGCCGTTTAAGTGCTGATAAAAGCGGGCGAACCACAGTTCAAGGTTCAGGCCGTTGGCGAGGATCAGCTGCGCGCCCTGCGCGCGTTTGATATCCCCGGGGGTCGGCTGATATTCATGGATCTCGGCCCCCGGTTTGGTGATGGAGCTGACGTCGGCGGCGTCGCCCGCGACGTTTTGCGCCATATCGGCGATCACCGTGAAGGTGGTAATCACTTTAAATTTCTCTTTTGCCTGGACGGGGGCGACGGCCAGCAGCGCCAGCGTGGCGGCAAACATCAGATGCTTCAGGGGTGGCAGGTGCAGCATAAGGTCCCTCACAACGTTGCGGTTAATTAATCATCATTTATAGCCATTGCTATGTTATATAGCACAAGCTATTTATAAATGAAAATAATTCTTATTTAGATGTGAGGCGAATGATTAGCGTGCGAACCCGCGGCGGGAGAGGAAAAGGCCCGGCCACGCGGAAGGCCGGACGCTGAAATCAGGAGAGATCGGCCACCGACTGGCGGGGGATCAGGCGGCCCGCCAGCGTGCGCCCTTCAGGAGAGAAGGTGGGGCGCTCGTCTATCAGGTTGCGGATACGCTGCAGGCAGTTTTCCATCAGCTGCTCCAGCGGCCAGGAGATACAGGTCAGCGGCGGATTGAGCAGCGAGGCGAGGGGAGAATCTTCCAGGCTCAGCAGCGAGACCTCCTGCGGTACGGCAACGTTGAACTCGCGCAGCAGGCGCATCGCTTCGGCGGCGTAGCGGTCCCGTTTCACGATAATCACCGAGTATTTGCTGAAGCTGTTAATCAGCGTCAGCAGCGCCTGTTCAACGTTATCGTTGGCCGCCAGCATCAGCTGCCGGTTAAAAGGGATGGAGTAGTTTTGCAGGACGTTGCGATAGCCTTCGAGCATCTGGCGGCTGGCGTCATCGCTGTCGTTATCAACGAGCAGCGCGATATTGCGATGGCCCTTGCCGATCACGTAGCGGCAGGCGCTTTCGGTGGCAAAAGCGTAGTCGTAGCCCTGATTATTGACCCCGGCAATGCTGAAGCGGTCAAAGGAGATCACGTTGCGCGGCGCATCCGCCGGGACGGCGCCGAGCACCACCACCGCCACGCACTGGCGCTGTAAATCGTCGACGACCGCCGCCTGTTCCGCCGCATCCGTGACGTACTGAACAATCAGGTTTTTATTCAGCCCCTTCAGCGCTAGCGAGAGCATCGGCAGCAGGCGCGCGCCGCTGCTATCATCGTTCGCCGGGATCACCAGCCCCACGTGATTGGATGTCTGACTGGCGAGGTTTTGCGCGGCAAAGCTCGGGCGGTAGTTAAGTTCCTCTACCGCGCGCAGCACCGCTTCCCGGCTCTCTTCGCGCACGCCCCTGGTGCCGGTCAGCACGCGGGATACCGTCGCTCGGGAGACATTCGCTAATCTTGAAACATCATCAATGGTTGGCATGGCATTTTCTGTCTGAATATTTTCGCCTAGCTTAGCATACCTGCTGAAAAAAGTGTCTACCGCCGACCGGCTTCAGCGTCGGCCAGAACCGGCAGCCAGGCCGCGCCGCGCACGCCGCTGGCGTCGCCGAAGCGGGCCTGTTTGATCTGCGTTCGGCAGCTATCGGAGAAGATATACGGGACGATCGCCGACGGCAGCTGCTCATAGATTTGCCCGACGTTGGAGAGCCCGCCGCCCAGTACAATCACCTGCGGATCGAGGATATTGATTACCGACGCCAGGCTACGGCCGAAAGCGTCAATAAAATGCCGCCAGTGGGCCTGCGCCTGCGGTTCGCCGTTTTGCGCGGCGGCGATAATCGCTTCCGCTGGCGCCTGCTCGCCGTAGCGGCGGGCAAAGCCGGTACCGGAGATAAAGCTTTCGATGCAGTTCTCTTTGCCGCAGTAGCAGGGCTGCGCCGGGCCGTCGCGCTCGGGGCAATAGCCCGGCAGAGGATTGTGTCCCCATTCGCCAGCGATGGCGTTAGGCCCGCTGAGCAGCCGTTGGTTCACCGCGACGCCGCCGCCGCAGCCGGTACCGATGATAACGCCGAATACGGTCGTTGCCCCCGCGCCCGCGCCGTCTACCGCCTCAGAGAGGGTGAAGCAGTCGGCATCGTTCGCCATCCATACCGGTTGACCAAGTTCCCGCATCAGGTCATGACGCAGGTCGTGGCCGTTGAGCACCAGACAGTTACAGTTTTTAATCAGGCCGCTTTGCGGGTCGATAGCCCCCGGCAGGCCGATGCCGAGAGTAAACGGCCGTTCGCTCCAGTCGCGGACGGTCGCAATCAGCCCGAGCAGCTGCTGCATAAACGCCTGATAGCTCTCTTTATGCGTCGGACGGCGCTGGCGATAGACGCACTCGCCCGCCGCGTTGAGCAGGACGGCTTCCATTTTGGTGCCGCCAATGTCTAAACCCAGATGTAGCATGGTTGTCCTTAATTGTGGTCGACGGTTTCCCGGGCCGCTACGCGTGTAGTTCAGGTAGCCCGGCTAAGCGCAACGCGAGCCGGGAAGCCAGCCAGGTGACATGAGCATTTACCGTTTTCCCGGGTTGCGGCGTCAACGCCTTACCCGGGCTACGTCATCTCCTCTCCCCCGGAGAGGGGGAACCCTACGCGTGCAGCGGTCGCGAGCGGTAAATGGCGATCAGTTCGCCGATCAGCTCTTTCGCCAGAATCGAGGTCATCAGATGATCCTGAGCGTGAACCATCACCAGGGTCATTTTGGTTTTACCCTCGCCTTCGTCGGCCTCAATCAGCTGGGTCTGTACCAAATGCGCCTCGCGGGCAAAATGCGCCGCTTCTTTCATTTTTTCGTCGGCGGCGGCGAAATCACCCGCTTTAGCGCAGCTCAGCGCTTCGTAGCACAGGCTACGCGACTGGCCGGCGTTGATGATGATACCCATTACCTGTTCTTCTAATTCCATGACAAACCTCTGAATAGTATGAATTATGCGGACTGCGGCGCGCTTTCGGCCTGGGCCGCCGCGTTAGCGTGCTCCTGCTCCAGCAGCTGTTTTTCGTAGGCTTTGAGGAACGGCAGATACATCACCATCGCCGTCGCCATGCAAATCAGGCACATGATCACCGGGCTAAAGCTCCAGTTCGCCGCCCACGAGGCGCCGATAGGGGCCGGCGTCGTCCACGGCGTCATCGACACCACGCGGCTCACCAGGTCCAGCTTCAGCGCAAAGTAGGCCAGGGTTGCGTTGATCATCGGCACCAGCACGAACGGCAGGAAGAACAGCGGATTCATAATGATCGGCGCGCCGAACAGAATCGGTTCGTTGATGTTAAATACGCCCGGCACTACGCCCATCCGGCCAATCGTCCGCAGATGCACCGCCTTACTGCGCAGCAGCATCAAAGCCAGCGGCAGGGTGGAGCCGACGCCGCCGATCAGCAGATAGTGATCCCAGAAGCCCTGGACATAGATATGCGGGATCGCGGTGCCTGCGGCCATCGCCGCCTGGTTGATCGACAGGTTCGCCATCCAGAACGGATTCATAATCCCGGTGACGATCAGCGCCCCGTGAATGCCGGCGAACCACAGCACCTGGCACACCAGCACCGACAGCAGAATCGCCGGTAGGGTATCGGACGCCGCCACCAGCGGTTTCACCAGCGACATGATCGCTTCCGGGATGATCATGCCCAGCTGCGCTTCGATAAACAGATTCAGCGGATGCAGCGTCAGCACGATCGCCAGCACCGGGATCAGGATCTCAAACGAGCGCGCCACGCCCGCCGGCACTTCAGGCGGCAGACGGATCGTAATATTGTGGCGCTTGAGGAAGGCGTACAGCTCGGTAGAGTAAATCGCCACCAGAATTGCGGTGAAGATCCCCTGGCCGGAGAAGTAGGCGGTGGAGATCTGGCCATCTTTCAGCGGCGCGGCCACCAGCAGGAACGACATCAGCGACAGCATCCCGGCGGTCAGCGAGTCCAGGTTATGGTGTTTTGCCAGGCTGGCGGCGATCCCGACGGCGATAAACAGCGTCATCACCCCCATGCTGAAGTTAAACGGCAGCATCAGCGCATCGCGATGATCGAGCGAAAATTGCAGCCAGGCGCGGGCAAAGCCCCACGTCGTATCCGGGGAAAACGGCGGGAAGATAAAGACCAGCAAAAACGAGCCGACGATCATAAAGGGCAGGGCGGTAATAAAACCGTCGCGGATGGAGGTGACGTATTTTTGTTGGCCGATCGCCCCCGCCATAGGCGTGATCTTCTGTTCAATCACGGCGATCAGCTTCGCGTACAGAGAGCTCATGATCTTTCCTTAGTTTTTGTTATCGATAAGGGAAAGCGCGAAATCCAGTACGGCGCCGCCTTTCTGCATGCCGTAATCCATCATATTGATGGGTTCCACGCGGATACCGTATTTATCAGCCTGCTTTTGCAGATCTTTCTGCATGTATTTCACCTGCGGCCCCAGCAGGACCACCTGGTAATGGCCGACCTGTTGATCGAATTCCGCGACGCCAAAGGCGTTGATCTCCACCGGCAGACCGCGCTGCTCGGCTTCGGCGATCATTTTTTTCACCAGCAGGCTGGTGGACATGCCCGCGGAACAGCACAACATTATCTTTTTCATATATCGCTCCTGATGAGATGGATGCGCCGACTATAGTCATAACGGATATAAAACGGAAAGCGCTTTCCGTTTGTGGATTTATTTATTGTGACCACGATCACCTATGGCGGGCTTTTACTTTACCCGGGAGTGCGCGATCATCCTGGCGACACCTCTATTCTTAAAGGCAGGATTATGAACATTCAGTTGATGAATGTTGCCGTCGATATCATCGAGCAGCGGCTGGCGCCGCTGGCCAACGTTCTGACGCGCAATAACCACATTACGGCGATGCGCGACAGCTTTGCGCTGGCGATGCCGTTTGTGATTGTGGGAAGTTTGCTGGTGCCGATTTTGTTTCCGCCCGTTTCCATTAACGGCGCATCGGCTTTCGGCCAGTTCTATTTCCAGCTGCGGCCCATTCTGCTGCCAACCTTTGAATTGACTATCGGGCTGGTGGCGCTGATTGTGGCCTTCGGCGCCAGCGCCAGCCTTGCCAAGCAGTACCGGCTGCCGGAGCGGCTCTGCGGGCTGACCGGCTGCCTGGCGTTTTTGCTGTTTATCGGCTTTCGCGACAACGGCGCGACCAATATTTTCCTCGGCGGAATGGGGATTTTTACCGCGCTGATTTCAAGCACTTACTCTATTGAAATCGTGCGCTTTTTCTATAAGAAAGGCTGGTGCATCCGCCTGCCGGAAGAGGTGCCGGTGATGACCCGCAACGGCTTTCAGCTGCTGATCCCGCTGCTGGTGGTGCTGCTCTCTATTAGCGTCATCAACGCGCTGCTGCTGCAGAGCACCGGGCGCATTTTACCGGAGCTGATTAGCGAAGCGGTGCGGCCGCTGGTGGTGGCGTCCGATACCCTAACTGCGGTATTAATTTCTTTATTTATCTGCAACCTGCTTTGGTTTGTCGGCATTCACGGCGCGCTGATTATCACCGGGATTATGAACCCGTTCTGGATGACCTATCTGTTTGAAAACCAGCAGGTGCTGGCCGCCGGTTCCGCTACGCTGCCGCATATCTACCTGCAGGGATTCTGGGATTTCTACCTGCTGATCGGCGGTATCGGCTCGACGCTGCCGCTGGTGTTTATGGCGATGCGCAGCCGTTCGCGGCAGCTGAAAAGCGTGGGGAAAATTGGCCTGCTGCCCTCGCTGTTTAACATCAATGAGCCGATATTGTTCGGCTTTCCGATTATCATGAACCCGGTTTTCCTGCTGCCGTTTCTTTTTGTGCCGCTGATAAATGCCTGTATCGCCTGGTATTTAACCCATCTTGGGGTTCTCGATCGGGCGGTGGCGATGCTGCCGTGGTCGATGCCGGCGCCGCTCGGCGCGGCGTGGTCAGCCAACGGCAGCTGGAAAAACCTCTGCATGTGCCTGTTCGCCATTTTTAATGCCTGGATGCTCTATCGTCCGTTCTTCAAGGTCTATGAACGGCAGCTCGCCGATGCCGAACGCTAAGCTTTTCGCCTGCCTGCCACAGCCCGCCGCGCGCGGGCTTTTTTATTTCCGCTTAAAGACGTGATCTAAATCACGAATATTTGCCCGCTATCGTTAAATTTGTGAACTCATCCGGCAATTACGGAAAGCGTTTTCCATTAACGGATGTACATTTCCAGTTTTGATCCGTAAATTTCCTCCCGTTCTCAGGCAGTGTTAATAAAAAAATAACCAAGGATAAAAAATGATCAGGCTAAATCATTCAATACCTCTGTCTTTACTCGCCCTCGCGGTGATGAGCGACTGCGCCATCGCCGATCCGAAGTACGATTTTATGCTCCACGGCTATATCCGTTCGGGGATCCTCGCCAACGCCGACGGTAACCGCGCCGACTCCGTTGGCCTGATGCCGGACGGCAAGTGGCGTCTGGGCAACGAAGAGGACACCAAGATCGAACTGATCCCGACGGTGACGTTAACCTCGGACAGCGGCGTGGTGGCTAAAGTCCAGGCCAACATTACCCATCAGTCGAAATGCACCTCAGACTGGAACTGTCAGGATGACGACGGGCATGATGTGCAGTTCCGTGAGGGTTTTGCCGAACTGTCAAACCTCGACTTCGCCCCGGAAATGACCTTCTGGGCCGGTAAGCGCTACAGCAGCTCCAACACCTCCAGCCACCAGTTCGACTGGGAGTACATTCAGTACAACGGTACCGGCGGCGGCTTCGACAACATGGATCTCGGCTTCGCGCGCTTCGATGCCGGGGTTTACGCCTTCTCGCCGACGGATGAAACCAAAGCCTACCCGGTCGATAAAGGCGATCAGGGCTATCCGGATGACTACTCGCTCAACCTGTGGCTGAAAAAGATCGGCGGCACCGGCTTCGATCTTGAGCTGATTGGCCACCACATGAACCGCAACGAGAAGCACCCGACCTCGGCGGAGAAGGGCTACGGCGTGACCGGCGTTTACAACTTTGACGGCTTTTACGGCCTGACCGGCGGCTACTCTCGCGTGGTCTTCCAGTACGGGCGCGGCCTGGCGGCGGGAGACTCGCTGGGTAAAAACGGCTGGGGCTGGGCAAACCTCGACGATACCCAGTCCTGGCGCGTGGTGCTGGATAACATGGCCTCGCTCGGCGACTGGGAAATCTCCACGTTCGCCTACTATCAGAAAGACAAAAACTACCGCTGGTGGACGGAAGACGCCGAAGGCTGGGGGCGCACCAGCTGGGTGGCGGGGATTCGCCCGTACCAGCAGATCACCAAAAACTTCGCCATGCAGTACGAGCTGGGCTACGAATATCTCGACGATAAAAACTACAAAGGCGTGGACGGCAAAGGCAAAGGCGGCCTGACTAAAGTGACCATCGCGCCGACCCTGACCTTTGATTCCGGCTTCTGGACTCGCCCGCAGCTGCGCTTCTTCGTGACTTACGCGAAGTGGGATAAAGGGGTGTCCGACGCGCTGGACGGCAACTACGACTGGAGCACCAATACCCTTTCCGCCGGTAGCTACTCGCGCAGCGGCGACACCGATACGCTGAATTTCGGCGTGCAGGCCGAAGTCTGGTTCTAAGGAGAGATAACGATGATTAAGCCGGTGAAAAAACTGATGCTCGTCGCGCTGCTTTCGGCGCTGGGAAGCGCAGGCGCGATGGCCGCGGAGCAGTCGCACTTTGAACACTTTATTACCCGCGACGGCGCAACGTTAAAAGATGGCGACAAGGTGTTCCGCTTTGCGGGCATTCATGCGCCGGAACTGCACCGTATCGAGGACGATGCGCGCGGTATCTGCAAGGCCGACTCGCGCGGCTGGGGGCAATACTTCCGCTGGCCGACGGCGGAGGAACAGGAAAACTGGATTAAAGCGCTCGTGCAAACCGGCGCCAGGGCGCAGCGGGTATACGTGCTCTCGGTGCAGCAGACGTTTGACGAGGCCTGCGGTCGCGAAACCCATATTCTGGCCCCGGAAACCGCCGACGGCATGCCGCGCCTGAACGAAAAGGCGATGCGGGTGTACGACAACATGATCGCCGAGGCGGACAAACAGGGGCTGCGCCTGATTCTGCCGTTTATCGATCACTGGTGGTGGTGGGGCGGTCGCGAGCAGCTGGCGGCGTTCTACCACGAAAAGCCGGAGGATTTTTACCGTACCGACAGTAAAACCTTCAAGGCCTATCTGGACGTGATTCGTCAGGTTATCACCCGTACCAACAGCGTGACCGGGCGCCCCTATTACGACGAAAAAGCGATTATGGCCTGGGAGACCGGCAACGAGCTGGAGGACACCAACGCGGCGTTCCTTCAGCAGACCGCCGCGTGGATCAAAAAGTGGGCGCCGCACCAGCTGGTGGTGGATGGCACCTACAAGAAAATTAATGCGTTTGCGCTTAACGATCCCCATGTCGATATCGTCAGCAACCATTACTACACCAATGCCGATAACAACCATCCCGAACAGGTGAAAAAAGACCTGACGGCGGCAGCGGGTAAGAAAGTCTACATGGTGGGCGAATTTGGCCTGCTGGACGCGCAGCAGCTTAACGCCATTATGCAGTCGATCGTCCATAGCGAAGTCAACGGCGCGCAGGCGGCGGGCGGTTTAATCTGGGGCTTCCGCGGTCATCGTCACGACGGCGGCTTCTACTGGCACAAAGAGTCCACCGGCCACTACAGCTACCATCTGCCGGGCTTCCCGGTCGAAGGTAAGGCCAACCAGGAGATGGAGGTGGTCGACCTGGTGCGCACCGCCGCCGCGCAGATGAACGGGCAGGAGAAAGCGCCGCCGCTGCCGAAACCTGACGCGCCGACGCTGCGGCCAACGGATTCACCGTTTGCGATCAACTGGCTGGGGGCGGCGGTAGGGCGCGCCTATGATGTTGAGCGCGCCGATTCGGCATCCGGACCGTGGAAGGTCGTGGGGCGCGACATTTCCGACGGCGTTAACGAGTGGAACCCGCAGACGATGGATCTGTTCCGCGATGACTATCGCAGTCTGCGGCTGGGGAATACGTACTATTACCGCGTCATCGCTAAAAACGAGAGCGGCAGTTCATCGCCTTCGAACGTGATTAGCGTGAAGCATTCTCAGGCGAATCAGGCGCCAGTAGTGGCGCTGGCGGAGACGCTCACCACCAGCCAGGACCAGGGCGTGCAGCTCAGCGCGAGCTGGCGCGATGACGCCCTCCCGGACCGCAACGTGACGGTGAGCTGGAGCAACGGCGGCAGCGCGCAGGCCCACTTCTGCGCGACGGATAAAGCCGAAACCCGCGCCTGGTTCAGCGCTCCCGGTGAATACGCGCTGACTTTTAGCGCCGATGACGGCCTGCTCAAAAGCAGCAAAACCGTTAAGGTCACGGTGACGGAAGCCGTCGGTAAAGTCGCCGCCGACTACTGCCGTTTTGGCGGCGGGGTATTGAACGTGACCGATGGCAAGATTGCGGCGGCGAAAAGCGAAAAAGACGCGCTGGCGATTGGCGACGACGGCTTCCTCGGACCGTTCGCCAACGACGGGGATAAGGTCAGCTGGCAGGTTTCCGCGCCGTGGGCCGGCAAGTATCAGCTGCGGGTGACGTTCAGCGGCAAATGGGGCAGCAAGAAAAACTCGTTTATCGTCAACGACGGCGCGCCAATCGCGGTTGAATTCCCGCAGACCGATGAGCAGGGCCAGCAGCTGCTGGTGCCGGTTGAGCTGAAGGCCGGCGATAACCGCATCGACTTCGGTAAATTCGCCGGCGACTGGGGCTACATGTTTATCAAATCGATTGAAGTGGTTGCAGAGTAGTGCTTATTGGCTGCGCCCGTTGGGTGCGGCCTTTTTTAACTTACAGGAGGCGTTATGACCCGGTATCAGTTTCCGGAAGGCTTTTTATGGGGCGCGGCGGCATCCGGTCCGCAAACGGAAGGGATAAGCAACAAGCCGCACCGTTCTATTTGGGATAGCTGGTTTGCCGAACAGCCGGAACGTTTTTATCAGCAGATTGGGCCGCAAACCGTTTGCGACACCTATCATCAGTATCCCCAGGACGTGGCGTTGATGAAGCGGACCGGGTTCAACTCCTTCCGCACGTCGATTCAGTGGTCGCGGCTGATTGACGACTTCGAAACCGGCGCGCCCAATGCGGACGCGGTGCGTTTCTATCATGCCTACCTTGATGAGATGATTGAAAACGGCATCGAGCCGATGATCAACCTCTATCATTTTGACATGCCGGAAGCGCTGCAAAAGCAGTACGGCGGCTTTGAGTCGGCGCACGTGACCGATCTTTTCGCGCGTTTTGCCCGTACCGCTTTTGAGCTATTCGGTCACAAGGTGAAATACTGGATTACCTTCAACGAGCCGATTGTGCCGGTTGAGGGCGGCTACCTGTACGACTTCCACTATCCCTGCAAGAAAGACGGCAGGCTGGCGGCGCAGGTGGCGTTTAACATTATGCTGGCCCACGCCAAAGCGGTGCGCGAGTTTCGCGCGCTGGCGCTGGAAAGCGAGATTGGCGTGGTGCTGAATCTGACGCCGTCCTATACCCGCAACGACAGCGCGGAAGACCAAAAAGCGGCGTGGTATGCGGATCTGTTCTTCAACCGCAGCTTCCTCGATCCGCTGGTGAAGCATCAGTTCCCGAAAGCGCTGTGCGAAATTCTGGCCGCGCACGACTGCCTGCCGGAGGTGACAAAAGCCGACGTGGAGCTGATTACCGGATCGCGCGTCGATTTTCTCGGCGTTAACTATTACGTTCCGCGCCGGGTGAAGGCGCGCGAAAGCGACTATACGCTGGACTATTTCACCCCGGAGTTCTATTTCGAAAACTACGTGAATCCGCAAGGACGCTTTAATCCTTATCGCGATAATAATGAGATTCTGCCGCAGGCGATTTATGACATTGCCGCCAATATTCGCGATAACTACGGCAATATAAAGTGGTTCCTCGCGGAAATTGGTATTGCGATGGATATTGAGTCGGAAGGCGAACCCGGCGCAGACGGGGTGATTGACGATTCGTTCCGCATCGGCCTGATGGAAGAGCATCTGGTGCAGCTGCATCGCGCGATAGCCGACGGCGCGAACTGCTTTGGCGTGCATCAGTGGACCTTTATCGATAACTGGTCGTGGATTAACTCGTTCAAGCGCCGCTACGGTTTCTGGCGGCTCAACCTGCAAACCGGAGAGCGGCAGATAAAGCGCAACGCGCTGTGGTTTGCCGAACTGGCGACCAGCAACGGCTTCAGTTCTGATAAATAGCTCGGCAAAATCCCCCGGAGGCGGCGCTTGACGCGCCTGTCCGGGCTACTAAACCGCACGAACTTGTAGCCCGGACAGATGCGCAGCATCGCCTCCGGGAAACCGTACCTACCGGGGCTTCGAGGTCCCCGCCGTCTGCGGACAGGTAGCCCGGCTAAGGCGTCAGCCGCGAGCCGGGGATTACCGGCGCTATTTTTTCATTTCCGCCAGCGAGGCTATCCAGTTCATCGCCAGCTGCGGCCACTCGGCGGCGGGCAGGCCCCGGGTCCCGCGAATGCCAAATCCGTGTTTCCCCTCGGCGAACAGATGCAGCTCGGTCGGCACCTGCTGCGCGCGCAGGGCGTTAAACATCACCAGCGCGTTATCCACCGGCACGGAAGGATCGTCCACCGCGTGGAAAATAAAGGTCGGCGGCGTTTGCGGCGTGACGTTCTGCTCCGGTGAATAGCGGTGCTGCCGCTCTGCCGTCGCCGTTTCGCCAATCAATGCCTTGCGCGATCCGGGATGGGCAATCGCCGGATCCATGGAAATAACCGGATAGCCGAGCACCGCGAAGTCCGGCCGCGCGCTCTGCTGGTCAACCGCGTCCACGGCGGCGTAAGCCGGTTCGCTATAGCGGGTCTCCAGGCTTGCCGCCACGTGTCCCCCGGCGGAAAAGCCCATAATGCCGATTTTTTGCGGGTCGATATGCCACTCGGCGGCCCGCGCCCGCAGGGTACGCAGCGCGCGCTGCGCATCGGCCAACGGCGCCTCGCTGCCTTCCGCGTGACCGTCCGCCGGCATCCGGTAGGTCATCACAAACAGGGTATAGCCCCGGGCGTTAAATACCGGGGTGAGATCGCTGCCCTCTTTATCCAATACCACTCGCTGGTAAGAGCCGCCCGGCGTCACCAGCAGCGCGATACCGTTGGGCTTCTCCGGCGCGTAAACGGTAATTGTCGGAGCGCGAACGCCGGTGACCGCGCGATCGGGCAGCGAGGGATCTTTGCTGCGCTCCACCAGCGATTCGCTCGCCGGGCTGTTTTTCGCGCCGGGCGCTTCACCGCCGGGCCAGACGGAAAAGGTGGGAAGAGAGGAAAATGCAGCCTGAGAAGCCAAAAGCAAAGCGATGGCGGCGGCCAGAGGTAAACGCGTCATAAGCATCTCCATTAAGGAAAAGGCTTATTTATCATTCATCAGGAACGGGTAAAGCGAGTTGTCTCACAGAACGCTGTTTCATTAAAATCAAAATGAAACAGCGTTCTGAAGATGTGCCTACTGCAGCTGGTCTTTATTAATACCCAACCGTTTCATGCGCGAAAGCAGCGTCGTGCGCTTTAATCCCAGACGCTGGGCCGCGCCCTTCGGTCCGGCGACCACGCCGTTGCTCTCTTTCAGCACCCGGACAATCAGCTGGTATTCGTCTTCCCCTTCCTCCGGCAGCACTTCCGCCGCCAGCGGCTCCGTCTCGATACTCATTTCCGGTAAGGAGAGCTGCAGCACGCTGCCGCGGGTCAGCAGCACCGCGCGCTCAATGACGTTCTCCAGTTCGCGCACGTTACCCGGCCACTCCATGCGGCTGAGCAGGCGCAGCGTTTCCGCCGGAATGCTGTCAATGTTGCGCCCGAGACGGCGGGCAATTTTAAAGGTGAAGGCCTTCACCAGCAGGGGAATATCCTCCGGCCGCTCGCGCAGGGGAGGCAGGTGGATCGGGAAGACGTTCAGCCGATAGTAGAGATCGCTGCGAAACTCGCGATCGGCGACCATTTGCTTAAGATCGCGGTTGGTGGCGGCGATCAGGCGCACGTCGGTGTGAATCAGCTTATTGCTGCCGAGACGCTCGAACTCCTGCTCCTGCAATACGCGCAGCAGTTTCGGCTGTAGTTCAATCGGCATGTCGCCCACTTCATCGAGAAACAGCGAGCTTTTGTCCGCCAGTTCGAAACGGCCGATACGCTGGGCGCTGGCGCCGGTGAAGGCGCCGCGCTCGTGGCCAAACAGGTCGCTTTCCAGCAGCCCGGCGGGCATCGCCGCGCAGTTCATTTTGACCATCCGGCGGCTATTGCGGCCGCTCAGATTATGAATAGCGCGGGCAATCAGCTCCTTACCGGTGCCGGTTTCGCCGAGGATTAGCACCGTGCTGTCGCTCTGCGCCACCATCTCCACCTGCTTGAGCACGCTGTTCATGGCCTCGCTGCGGCCGATGATTTCGCCAAACTCGCTCTCGACGTTGTTAAGCTGTTCGGTCAGGGCGAGGTTCTCATCGACCAGCCGCTCTTTCAGCCGCTGAATCTCGCGGTAGGCGAGGGCGTTGTCGATGGCGATCGAGACGCGCTCTGCGATTTGCCGCAGCAGCTTGAGGTTGGTGGTGGTGAAGACTTTCTCATCGCACTGCGCCAGCTTCAGCACCCCAAGCAGGGTATTGCCGGACATCAACGGCAGCAGGCACAGGGTCTGAATTTTGTTATCCCACATCTCGAAAAGCATTTTTTCGTACGGCGCCAGCGGGTCGTGCTGATGCAGGTTGAGCAGCAGCATCTCTTTGCTTTTGAATACCCGTTCGGTCAGGGTACCGGCTTCGTCCACTTCGCTCTGGTCGTGCACCGGGTGGCTGGCGTCGAGGTAGTGGGTGGAGTAAATATTGAGCTTGCCTTTGCGGTTGCTGCGCAGTACCACGCTGATGGCGTCGATGCGGAAGTAGCGGTGGATCTCTTTGGCCACTTCGCTGACCAGTTCGTCGATATCCAGCCGCGAGAGTACCGCGTTGGTGATCGCCACCAGGATGCGGAAGTTGTCGCGTTCCCGGCACAGCAGGTCGTAATCAACGTTGTTGCTGACCCGGCTTTGGATCTGTTCGGTGACCACGGCAACGATTTGCGTAAAGGTGTGCAGCCGCTGGTACTCTTTTTCGGTCCACGGCCGGTTGTCGTCGCGAATAAATTCGCAGCCGCCGAAAATACGCCCTTCCGCCGCCAGCGGCAGCAGGCAGTAATAGCCAAAGGTGGGGTAGAGTCCGCTTACGGCGAGCTGCGGCCAGGTTTCGGCAAAGGTGGCGCTATCGCAATGCAGCGCATCCGGGCGCGAGAGCAGGCGTCGAACCGGGCCGTTGGCGAGGACGGTTTCATCCTCGTAGCTCACCGGCTGCCCCGCGTCGTCGCAGGCGTGCCGGACCGCGCGATGGTTGCCGGAATGCCACAGAATAATCGCCGCCCGGTCGGCGAGCGCGGACTGCTGCACCAGGCCGGTCAGCGTCTCGCTCAGCGCGGCCAGATCCGGCTGCTGTAATAAAATGCGGGTGATATCAAACAGACCCTGCTGCCCAAGATCGCCCATCGGTGTATACGACATTGCTTAAGTCCAAAAGCGCCGCAAAGCGGCGCAGAAGAAAGTGATGACACAAATAATAGTCTGTTAATAAAGCGGTTGTGACCGCCATTAACCCATCCGTGGGTGCCCGCTGGTTTGGGCTGGATAATCATGCTGGCTTTTCCCGGCTCGCGCTGCGCTTAGCCGGACTACAGGTGCGCGCAGTTTTGTAGCCCGGATAAGGCTTTAGCCGCAATCCGGGGTCCCGCACCGTTAACAAATTCTCGGCAGCGGCTCGGCGTGAGGAAGATCCAGCGTGCGCTTCACGCCGTACAGACCAACAGAGCGCACGCCCGCGCGCGGCACAACCTCGCCGATTATCGCCGCATCGCGGCCTAATGGATGAGACCGTAAATGCGCAAGTACGCTTTCCGCCGCCTCGCGGGCAACGGCGATCAGCAGCTTGCCCTCGTTGGCGAAATTAAGCGCGTCCAGCCCCAGCAGCTCGCACACGCCGCGCACGGTATCGTTCACCGGCAGCTTATTCTCGTGCAGTTCAATCCCGCAGCCGCTGGCGGCGGCAAACTCATGGGCCACCGCGTTAACGCCGCCGCGGGTGGCATCGCGCAGGGCTTTCACGCCAGCAACGTCGCGCAGCGTCTGAATCAAGGGCGTCAGCACCGCGCAGTCGCTGGACAGCGCGCCGTCAAGCCCCATCTGTTCGCGCAGGTTGAGGATCGTTGCCCCGTGATCGCCAAGCGTGCCGCTGACCAGCAGCACGTCTCCCGCGCTAATCTGCTGCGCCCCCCAGCGAATACCGGTAGGGATGACGCCGATCCCGGCGGTATTGATAAACAGCTTATCCGCCGCCCCGCGCGGCACCACTTTGGTATCGCCGGTGACAATGGCGATGCCGGCCTCCCGCGCGGTCTGCGCCATGCTGTTCACCACCGCTTCGAGGGTGGCCATCTCCAGCCCCTCTTCGAGAATAAACCCGCAGGAGAGATAGCGCGGCAGCGCGCCGCTCACCGCCACATCGTTGGCCGTGCCGCAGACCGCCAGCTTGCCGATGTTGCCGCCTGGGAAAAACAGCGGATCGATGACGTAGCTGTCGGTGGAGAAGGCGAGCCTGTCGCCCTGCGCGCTAAGCTGGGCGAGATCGAGACGCGCCTGATCTTCCTGCTCCGCCAGCCAGGGGTTGGCGAAAGCCTGCATAAACAGGTCGCCGATCAGCTGCTGCATTGCCAGACCGCCGCTACCGTGGGCTAACTGAACGCTTTTCATGCTTCGATTTCCTGACTGCGATATTGATACCAGGCGGCACAGGCGCCCTCCGATGAGACCATCAGCGCGCCGAACGCGCTCTGCGGGTTGCAGGTATTGCCGAATAGCGGGCACTGGTGCGGTTTGCAGCGGCCGGTCAGCACCTCGCCGCAGCGGGCGCGCGGGTCGTCGCTGACCCGCTGCGGCGCCGGGCGGAAATGCGCTTCGGCGTCGAAACGCTGATACGCGGCCGTCAGATGCACGCCGGAGTCGTTAATCACCCCCAGACCGCGCCACTCGCTATCGCCGCTAAGGCAAAACACCTCGGCGATGGCCGACTGCGCCAGCGGGTTGCCCGCATCGGGCACCACCCGGCGATACTGGTTCTCCACGTCGCTGTGCCGCGCTATTGTCTGCTCAACCAGCATCACCGCGCCTTGCAGTAGATCAAGCGGTTCGAATCCTGCCACCACTAAAGGACGATGATAGTCGCTGGCGATAAATCCGTAGGCGTCGGTGCCAATCACCATGCTGACGTGACCGGGGGCGAGAAACGCGTCGATACCGTTATCCGGCTGGTCGAGCAGGCTGCGCAGGGTCGGCAGCAGGGTGATGTGCTGGCAGAAAAAATAGAAGTTGGCGACGCCGCGCTCGCGGGCCTGGCGCAGGGTCAGGGCGGTGGCGGGCATCGTCGTTTCAAAACCAAGGCCGAAGAACACCACTTCACGCTCGGGGTGCTGCTGCGCCAGCTTCAGGGCGTCCATCGGCGAATAGACGATGCGGACGTCGGCGCCGCGCGATTTAGCCTGCAGCAGCGAGCCGTTTTTTCCCGGCACGCGCATGGCGTCGCCAAAGGTGCAGAAAATCACCCCCGGACGGCTGGCGATATCGATACAGGCGTCGATGCGCCCCATCGGCAGCACGCACACCGGGCAGCCGGGGCCGTGAATAAACTCGATATTTTCCGGCAGCAGCTGGTCGAGACCAAATTTAAAAATGGCGTGGGTATGACCGCCGCACACTTCCATAATGCGCAGCGGACGTTCGGCGGTATGCGGCAGCAGGCGCGCGCGCTGCCGGAGGTGTTCCACCAGCTGCATCACCTGTTCCGGGGCGCGGTATTCATCGACATAGCGCATTTACCGCTCCTCGCCGTACAGCAGCGCGCCGACGTCCGGCTCGACTTCAAACATATTTTGCAGCGCCTCGAGGGTATCGCGGGCTTCGGCTTCGTTAATCACGCTCATGGCGAAACCCACGTGGACCAGCACCCACTGGCCGAGACGCGGCTGGCCGCGATCGTCAACCGCGCCCACCAGGGTCAGGTCGACTTCGCGCTGAATGCCGCACACTTCGACCTTCGCCAGATTGCCGTCAATGGCGCAGATTTGTCCGGGAATGCCTATGCACATTGTTGCGTCTCCAGCCAGCTAAGCCACTGGTCCATGCCTTCGCCGCTGGTGGCGGAAAGCAGGATGATGTCAATATCCGGGTTCACCTCGCGGGCGCAGGCCAGACACTTCTCCACGTCAAAGTTGAGATACGGCAGCAGGTCGACCTTGTTAAGCAGCATCAGGCTGGCGGCGGCGAACATATGCGGATACTTCAGCGGCTTGTCTTCGCCTTCGGTTACCGACAGCACCGCCACTTTATGACGTTCGCCGAGGTCAAAGCTCGCCGGACACACCAGGTTACCGACGTTTTCGATAAACAGGATCCCGTGGTCATCCAGCGGCAGGCGCGGCGCGGCGTCGGCGATCATCTGCGCGTCGAGATGGCAGCCTTTGCCGGTGTTGACCTGAATCGCCGGGGTGCCGGTGGCGCGGATGCGCGCGGCGTCGTTCACCGTTTGCTGATCGCCTTCAATCACCGCGCAGGCGGTTTTCTCTTTCAGCCGCAGCAGGGTTTCCGTCAGCAGGGTGGTTTTGCCGGAGCCGGGGCTGGAGACCAGGTTCAGCACCAGCTGGTTTTTAGCGGCGAAGCGCGCGCGGTTGCGGGCGGCCAGACGGTTGTTTTTATCCAGCACGTCGATTTCCACTTCCAGCATCCGCCGCTGGCTCTGGCCCGGCGCATGGGTACCCGCCTCGCCGTGACCGTAGTGCAGGTCGCCAGCCTCCGAGCGGGTGGGGGAAAAGTTATCGGTTTTCACGCCGGTAATGTTCATCATCTGGCGCGGGGCGGGCGCGAAGGGGGCGCTGCGAAACGCCGAATGCGGGTTATGCTCGTCGCCTTCTATATAAAGGTTGCCTTCACCGCAGCCGCAGGTTGTACACATAATCTTATTACTCCACTTCTAGTCGCTGAATCTGTAAGCCGTCATCCGCCACGATTTGCAGCCGGTCGCTCTGACACTGCGGGCAGCGGCGCACGTGCTGGGAGATGAGATGCACGTACTGCTGGCAGGATTCACACCAGCATTCAGCCTGTTGTTCGGCGATATGCAGCTCGCAGCCCTCCGCCAGCGTGCCGCGGCACACCAGCTCAAAGCAGAAGGTCAGCGCGCTGGCCTCCACGCAGGAAAACGCCCCGACCTTTAGCCACACGCCGGTCACCCGACGCGCGCCGGCCTGCAGCGCCTGCTGTTCGATAATTTCCAGCGCCCGCTGGCTAAGAGTGATTTCGTGCATGGTGCCTCCGTATCGCGATGGCCCTTCAATGCAATAACGATGCCAGGTCATAGGTAATGTCACGAAAATGTCGATGACACGCTGCAGACGTCGTCATCGACATGTCTTTCTACCTCCCGAAATTTTATAAATATGTTTAAAATCAATTAATTAAATTTTGGCATGAAAAGTGCTTAACCGGTGCATCTCATACAACGGGGGATCCGGGATGACTATTTGGGAATTAAGTGAAAAGGCGGACTACATCGCCGATCGTCACCGCCAGCATCAGGAGCAGTGGCACACCTATTGCAACTCGCTGGTACAGGGAATAACCCTGTCGAAAGCGCGTCTGCATCACGCCATGAGCTGCGCGCCGGATAAAGAGCTGTGCTTCGTACTTTTTGGCCACTTTCAGGTCTACGTGGCGCTGGCGGAGGGCTTTAACAGCCACACCATCGAGTACTACGTCGAAACCAAAAACGGCGACGACAGACGCCTGATTGCCCAGGCCACGCTGGGTTCAGACGGCACCATTGATGGCCGGATCAGCAACCGCGATCGCGAGCAGGTTCTGGAGCACTATCTGGCGACTATCGCCAGCGTTTACGACCGTCTCTACGAGGCTATCGAACAAGACCAGCCGGTGGATTTAAGCCACCTGACGCTGGCCCGTTAATCGTCAGGTGTCGACAAGTGTCGAAGCTGACACCTGCGCAACCTGTTTTCGTCAAAAATGACTTTCACCTGAGGATGACCCGGTGAACCGTTTTGTAATTGCTGACTCCACCGTCTGTATCGGCTGTCGCACCTGCGAAGCCGCCTGCGCTGAGACTCACCGCCAGCAGGGCCTGCAGGCCATGCCCCGGCTGCATTTAATGCGCAATGAAAAAGAATCCGCGCCGCAGATGTGCCACCACTGTGAAGATGCGCCCTGCGCCGCCGTCTGCCCGGTTAACGCCATTAATCGCGTCGATGGCGCGGTGCAGCTCAATGAGAACCTGTGCGTAAGCTGCAAGCTGTGCGGCATCGCCTGTCCGTTCGGCGCCATTGAGTTTTCCGGCAGCCGTCCGCTGGATATGCCGGCTAACGCCAATACGCCCCTGGCCCCCGCCGCGCCGCCGGCGCCGGCCCGCGTCAGCTCGCTGCTCGACTGGGTGCCGGGCGTGCGCGCCATCGCCGTCAAATGCGACCTGTGCCACTTCGATGAGCAGGGCCCGGCGTGCGTACGCACCTGTCCGACCAAAGCGCTGCTGCTGGTGGATATCCGCGATATCGCCCAGGCCAGCAAGCGTAAGCGGCAGCTGACTTTTAATACCGATCTCGGCGATCTGTCGCTGTTCCAGGCGCAACAAGGGGACGTGAAATGAGTGTGATTTCCTTAGTGAATCAGGCGGTGGCCTGGTACGCCGCCAGCGCGGTGCTGGCGTTTCTGTTCGCCCTGCGCAAACCGCTGAGCGGGGCGATCTCCGGGATTGGCGGCGCGGTCGCCAGCGCGATGCTGGTGCTGGCGGGCGGAACGGCGCTGCTGATGCCGGAGCGCGTTAGCGGCGGCATGCTGCAGATGCTGCATTTGACCCTGCGCGTGGGCGGCGTCAACGCGCTGTGGCTGCTGGCGATCGGCCTGTCGGCGCTGCCGATTTCGCTGTTCAATATCGCCTGGCATCGTCATCCGCAGGTGAAAGCCAACGGCCTGCTGGTGAATCTGCTGCTGGCCGCCGCCGTCTGCGCCGTTGTGGTGACGAACTTCGGCGCGCTGGTGGTGATGGCGGAGATTATGGCCCTTTGCGCCGCGTTTCTTACCGGCTGCGCGCAGTCCGGCAAGCTGTGGTTTGCGCTGGGTCGCCTCGGTACGCTGCTGATGGCGTGGAGCTGCTGGCTGGTCTGGTCGTCCTACGGCACCCTTGAGCTGGCGCAGATTACCCAGCTGGCGATGGCGGCGCCGCAGAACGCGCTGCTGTGGCTGCCGGGCCTGGTCGGCTTTGCGCTGCTGGCCGGAGTTATTCCGCTGCACGGCTGGGCGCCGCAGGCCCACGCCGGCGCCAGCGCGCCGGCCGCCGCGCTGTTTTCCACGGTGGTGATGAAGGTCGGTCTCTACGGCATCCTGACGGTCTCGCTGGCCGGCAGCGTACCGCCGCTGTGGTGGGGCGTGATGCTGCTGGTGCTGGGGATGATCACCGCCTTCGTCGGCGGGCTGTACGCCCTGATGGAGCACAATATTCAGCGCCTGCTGGCGTACCACACCCTGGAAAACATCGGCATTATCCTGCTCGGCCTCGGGGCGTTCGTCACCGGCGTGGCGACCCATAACCCGACCCTGATGGTGCTGGGCTTTATTGGCGGCATGTATCACCTGATCAACCATAGCCTGTTTAAAACCACCCTGTTCCTCGGCGCGGGGGCGGTGTGGTTCCGCACCGGCCATCGCGATATCGAAAAGCTCGGCGGGATCGGCAAGAAAATGCCGCTGATTTCCCTTTCGATGCTGGTGGGTCTGATGGCGATGGCCGCGCTGCCGCCGCTGAACGGCTTTGCCGGGGAGTGGGTTATCTATCAGTCCTTCTTTAAGCTGAGCACCGGCGACGCGTTTGTTGGCCGCCTGCTCGGGCCGCTGCTGGCGGTGGGCCTGGCGATTACCGGCGCGCTGGCGGTGATGTGTATGGCGAAAGTCTACGGCGTCACCTTCCTCGGCGCGCCGCGAAGCAAAGAGGCGGAAAACGCCACCTGCGCGCCGGGGCTGATGACCTTTAGCGTGGTGCTGGCCGCCGTCTGCTGCGTGATTGGCGGGGTTGCCGCGCCGTGGCTGCTGCCGCTGGTGAGCGGGGCGTTTCCGGTGCAGGCGGAGGTCTCCAGCGCGGTGTCCCAGCCGATGATCGCCATTCTGCTGATTGCCTGCCCGCTGCTGCCGCTGCTGCTGATGATCTTCTTCAAGGGCGATCGCCTGCCGGCGCGCTCCCGCGGGGCGGCCTGGGTCTGCGGCTACGACCATGAAAAATCCATGGTGGTGACCGCCCACGGTTTCGCCATGCCGGTGAAAGAAGCCTTTGCGCCGATTCTGAAACTGCGCCACTGGCTGAACCCGGTGCGCCTGGTGCCCGGCTGGCAGAACGCTTCCGCGCCCGCGCTGTTTCGCGGCGTGGCGCTGGTGGAGCTGGCGGTACTGGTGGTGATTGTTATTTCCCGAGGAGCCTGAGAATGAGCGTATTAATTGCATTGTTGCAGGCGCTGGTGCTGTTCGCCGTCGCGCCGCTGTTGTCCGGGGTGACCCGCGTCGCCCGCGCGCGTCTGCATAATCGCCGCGGTCCGGGCGTGCTGCAGGAGTATCGGGACATTCTGAAACTGCTGGGGCGCCAGAGCGTTGGCCCGGATGCCTCCGGCTGGGTCTTCCGCCTGACGCCGTACGTGATGGTCGGCGTGATGCTAACCATCGCCACCGCGCTGCCGGTGGTGACCGTTGATTCGCCGATGGCGGGGCTGGGCGACCTGATCACCCTGATCTACCTGTTCGCTATCGCCCGCTTCTTCTTTGCTATTTCCGGCCTTGATACCGGCAGCCCGTTTACCGCTATTGGGGCCAGCCGCGAAGCGATGCTCGGCGTGCTGGTGGAGCCCATCCTGCTGCTCGGCCTGTGGGTCGCGGCGCAGGTCGCGGGGTCCACCCATATCAGCAGCATCACCGACACCATTTATCACTGGCCTGTCGCCCGCACTCTTCCGCTGATTCTGGCGCTGTGCGCCTGCGCCTTCGCCACCTTTATCGAAATGGGCAAGCTGCCGTTCGACCTGGCGGAAGCGGAGCAGGAGCTTCAGGAAGGCCCGCTCTCGGAATACAGCGGCAGCGGCTTCGGCGTGCTGAAGTGGGGCATCAGCCTCAAGCAGCTGGTGGTCCTGCAGATGTTCGTCGGCGTATTTATCCCGTGGGGACAGATGACCAGCTTTAGCGTCGGCGGTCTGCTGCTGGCGCTGGTGGTTGCCGTCGTCAAGCTGGTGCTCGGCGTGCTGGTGATTGCGCTGTTCGAAAACAGCATGGCGCGTCTGCGCTTTTGCGCCACCTCCCGCGTCACCTGGGCCGGGTTTGGTTTTGCCTTTTTAGCCTTCGTCTCCTTGCTGGTGGCGTGATTTAAGAGAGTTTGAGCATGTCTGAAGAAAAAATCGGTCAACACTATCTCGCCGCGCTGCATCAGGCCTTTCCGGGCGTGGTGCTGGATGAAGCCTGGCAGACCAAAGACCAGTTGACGGTCACGGTGAAGGTCAACTATCTGCCGGAAGTGGTCGAGTTTCTGTACTACAAGCAGGGCGGCTGGCTGTCGGTGCTGTTCGGCAACGATGAACGCAAGCTGAACGGCCACTACGCCGTCTACTACGTGCTGTCGATGGAGCAGGGCACGAAGTGCTGGATCACCGTGCGCGTGGAAGTGGATGCCAATAAACCCGAGTATCCGTCGGTGACGCCGCGGGTGCCGGCGGCGGTATGGGGCGAGCGCGAAGTGCGCGACATGTACGGCCTGGTGCCGGTGGGGCTGCCGGACGAGCGCCGGCTGGTGCTGCCGGACGACTGGCCGGATGAACTCTATCCGCTGCGTAAAGACAGCATGGACTACCGCCAGCGTCCGGCGCCGACCACCGACGCCGAAACCTACGAGTTTATCAACGAGCTGGGCAGCAAGAAAAACAACGTGGTGCCGATTGGCCCGCTGCACGTCACCTCCGACGAACCGGGCCACTTCCGCCTGTTCGTTGACGGCGAGAATATTATCGACGCCGACTACCGCCTGTTCTACGTCCATCGCGGGATGGAAAAGCTGGCGGAAACCCGCATGGGCTACAACGAAGTCACCTTCCTGTCGGACCGCGTGTGCGGTATCTGCGGTTTCGCCCACAGCACCGCCTACACCACTTCGGTGGAGAACGCGATGGGCATCGTGGTGCCGGAGCGCGCGCAGATGATCCGCGCCATTCTGCTGGAGGTGGAGCGCCTGCACTCGCACCTGCTGAACCTCGGCCTCGCCTGCCACTTTACCGGCTTCGACTCCGGGTTTATGCAGTTCTTCCGCGTGCGCGAAACCTCGATGAAGATGGCGGAAATTCTTACCGGGGCGCGTAAAACCTACGGTCTGAACCTGATTGGCGGCATTCGTCGCGATCTGCTGAAAGAGGACATGATCCAGACCCGCCAGCTGGCGCAGCAGATGCGCCGCGACGTGCAGGAGCTGGTAGATATGCTGCTCAGCACGCCGAATATGGAGCAGCGTACCGTGGGTATTGGCCGTCTCGACCCGCAAATCGCCCGCGACTTCAGCAACGTTGGCCCGATGGTGCGCGCCAGCGGCCACGCCCGCGATACCCGCGCCGATCACCCGTTTGTCGGCTACGGCCTGCTGCCGATGGAAGTGCACAGCGAGCAGGGCTGCGACGTCATCTCGCGCCTGAAGGTGCGCATCAACGAGGTCTACACCGCGCTGAACATGATCGACTTCGGCCTCGATAACCTGCCGGGCGGCCCGCTGATGGTCGAAGGGTTCACCTATATTCCGCACCGCTTCGCGCTGGGCTTCTCGGAAGCGCCGCGCGGAGATGATATCCACTGGAGCATGACCGGCGACAACCAGAAGCTGTACCGCTGGCGCTGCCGGGCGGCGACCTACGCCAACTGGCCGACCCTGCGCTATATGCTGCGCGGCAATACCGTCTCCGACGCGCCGCTGATTATCGGCAGCCTCGACCCGTGCTACTCCTGCACCGACCGCATGACCGTAGTCGACGTGCGCAAGAAGAAAAGCAAAGTGGTGCCGTACAAAGAGCTGGAGCGCTACAGCATCGAGCGTAAGAACTCGCCGCTGAAATAAGGAATCGCCATGTTTACCTTTATTAAAAAAGTCATCAAAACCGGCACCGCGACGCACTCATACCCGCTGGAGCCGATGCCGGTGGATAAAAACTTCCGCGGCAAACCGGAGCATAACCCGCAGCAGTGCATCGGCTGCGCCGCCTGCGTTAACGCCTGTCCGTCAAACGCCCTGACGGTGGAGACCGATCTGGCCACCAACCAGCTGGCGTGGCAGTTCAACCTCGGACGCTGCATTTTCTGCGGACGCTGCGAAGAGGTTTGCCCGACGGCGGCGATTAGGCTCTCTCAGGAGTACGAGCTGGCGGTGTGGAAAAAAGAGGATTTCCTCCAGCAGTCGCGTTTTGCCATCTGCCACTGTCGGGTATGCGAACGGCCGTTCGCCGTACAGAAAGAGATCGACTACGCCATCGCGCTGCTCAAACACAACGGCGACAGCCGCGCCGAGCTGCATCGCGAAAGCTTTGAGACCTGCCCGGAGTGTAAACGCCAGAAGTGCCTGGTGCCGTCCGACCGTATTGAACTGACTCGCCATATGAGAGAGGCCAGCTGATGAGCAACTTATTAGGCCCGCGCGATGAAAACGGCATTCCGGTGCCGATGACGGTGGATGAGTCCATCGCCAGCATGAAGGCATCGCTGCTGAAGAAAATTAAGCGTTCCGCCTACGTCTACCGGGTGGACTGCGGCGGCTGCAACGGCTGCGAGATCGAGATTTTCGCTACCCTTTCGCCGCTGTTCGACGCCGAGCGTTTTGGGATCAAAGTGGTGCCGTCGCCGCGTCACGCCGATATTCTGCTGTTTACCGGGGCGGTAACCCGGGCGATGCGTTCTCCCGCGCTGCGCGCGTGGCAGTCCGCGCCGGACCCGAAAATCTGTATCTCCTACGGTGCCTGCGGCAACAGCGGCGGCATCTTCCACGACCTCTACTGCGTATGGGGCGGCACCGATAAAATCGTGCCGGTGGATGTCTATATTCCCGGCTGCCCGCCGACCCCCGCCGCGACGCTGTACGGCTTCGCGATGGCGCTGGGCCTGCTGGAACAGAAAATCCACGCCCGCGTGCCGGGCGAACAGGACGAACGGCCGACCGAGCTTCTGCACCCGGATATGGTACAGCCGCTGCGGGTGCGCATCGACCGCGAAGCGCGCCGGCTGGCGGGCTATCGCTACGGTCGCCAGATAGCCGACGACTATATGCGCCTGCTGGGGCAGGGCGATAGCCAGGTGGTGCGCTGGCTGGAGGCGGAAAAAGATCCGCGCCTGACCGAGATCGTCACCCATCTGAACCAGGTGGTCGAGGGAGCGCGTATCCGATGAGCGAGACGGTGGTGTTCAGTCAGCTGAGCCGTAAATTTATTGATGAGAACGATGCGACGCCCGACCAGGCGCAGCAGGTGGTCTATTACAGCCTGGCGATTGGCCACCACCTCGGCGTCATCGACTGCCTTGAGGCGGCGCTGAGCTGCCCGTGGCAGGCGTATCTGGCGTGGATTGCGACCCTCGAAGAGGGCAGCACCGCGCGGCGAAAAATGGAAGGCGTGCCGAAGTACGGCGAGATTGTTATTGACAGCAATCATGTGACGATGCTGGCCAACGCTTTTGATAAAGCGCAGGCCCGTCAGACCCCCGAGCAGCAGGCGTGGAGCAAAACGCTGCTCAGCATGCTGCATGATATTCACCAGGAAAGCGCCATCTACCTGATGGTGAGGAGACTCCGTGACTGACGTTTTACTCTGTGTCGGCAATAGTATGATGGGCGACGACGGCGCAGGTCCGCTGCTGGCGGAGATGTGCGCGGCTAATCCCGTCGGCGAATGGGTGGTGATTGACGGCGGCAGCGCGCCGGAAAACGATATCGTCGCCATTCGCGAGCTGCGCCCCGAGCGCCTGCTGATAGTCGATGCCACCGATATGGGCCTGAACCCCGGCGAGATCCGCATCGTCGATCCGGACGATATCGCCGAGATGTTTATGATGACCACCCACAATATGCCGCTCAACTATCTGATCGATCAGCTAAAAGAGGATATCGGCGAGGTGATTTTCTTAGGCATTCAGCCGGATATCGTCGGCTTTTATTATCCAATGACCCAGCCGATTAAGGACGCGGTCGAGGTGGTGTACGCGCGGCTTGATGGCTGGCAGGGGAATGGCGGTTTTGCGGCACTTGAAGCCGCAGAGGAGCCGGCGTTCCCCGGCTAAGCGCAGCGCGAGCCTGGAGTTCGGCCTGGGGGAGCAAGCGTACTTTTTTCCCGGGTCGCGGCGTAAACGCCTTACCCGGGCTACCGGTCCGCGGGCGTTGATGAACCTGTAGCCGGAAGTTAGGTCAGGGGGAGCAAGTGGACTTTTTCCCGGGTCGCGGCGTAAACGCCTTACCCGGGCTACCGGTCCGCGAGCGTTGATGAACCTGTAGCCGGAAGTTAGGTCAGGGGGAGCAAGTGGACTTTTTTCCCGGGTCGCGGCGTAAACGCCTTACCCGGGCTACCGGTCCGCGAGCGTTGATGAACCTGTAGCCCGGCTAAGCGTAGCGCAAGCCGGGGAAAATTTCCGTGTTGCAGGTGTTTGCTAAGCTGAGGCACCCTCCGTCTGCGGGGCGCACTACGCTAAATCTTCCCCGTTGCTGGCAATCACCTTCTTATACCACCAGAACGACTTTTTGCGTTTTCGCGCCAGCGTGCCGTGTCCGGCATCGTCGCGGTCGACGTAGATAAAGCCGTAGCGCTTGCTCATCTCGCCGGTAGAGGCGGACACCAGATCGATACAGCCCCAGCTGGTATAGCCCATCACCGGAATGCCGTCCTCGATGGCGTCACCCATCGCTTTAATATGCTCGCGCAGATAGCTGATGCGGTAGTCGTCATTAATCTCGCCGTTAGCGTCAATCTCATCCCGCGCGCCGAGACCGTTTTCCACGAGGAACAGCGGTTTCTGGTAGCGGTCATACATCATATTCATGGTGATGCGCAGGCCGAGCGGGTCGATGCCCCAGCCCCATTCGCTGGCCTGAATATGCGGGTTCTTCAGCGATTTAACGATATTGGCGGCGCTGGTGTTGCCGGCGTTCATCTCCGCCGACGCGCAGCGTGAAGCGTAGTAGCTGAAGGAGACGAAATCGACGGTATGGCGCAGGATTTCATCATCGCCCGCTTCTTTGGCGATAGTCACGCCTTTCTCGCGAAATACCCGCGCCGCCCAGACCGGATACGCGCCGCGCGCCTGGACATCGATAAAGAACAGGTTCTCGCGATCTTTCTCCAGCGCCATCCACACGTCTTCCGGCTTACAGGAGTAAGGGTAGAAGTTGCCGCCCGCCAGCATACAGCCGACCTGATTTTGCGGATTCACCTCGTGGGCGATTTTGGTCGCTAAGGCGCTGGCGACCAGTTCGTGATGGGCGGCCTGGTATTTCACCTGCTCCTGATTTTCCCCCTCTTCAAACACCAGACCGGCGCCGGAGAACGGGCTGTGCAGCATGATGTTGATTTCATTGAAGGTAAGCCAGTATTTCACCAAGCCATCAAAGGCTTCAAAGCAGGTGCGGGCGTAGCGGGTGAAGAACTCCACCATTTTTCGATTGCGCCAGGAGCCGTACTCGTTGACCAGGTGCATCGGCACGTCGAAATGGCACAGCGTCACCAGCGGCTCGATGCGGTGCTTTTTGCACTCCTCGAACAGCGAGCGATAAAAGGCGATCCCTTCCGGGTTCGGTTCCAGCTCATCGCCCTCAGGAAACAGACGGCTCCAGGCGATAGAGGTGCGGAAGACGCTAAAGCCCATCTCCGCCATCAGGGCGATATCTTCTTTATAACGATGATAAAAATCGATCGCCTCGTGGCTCGGGTAGAACTCATCGTCGCGCAGCGCGAAGCGTTTCTCCTGCCCCAGCTTGACCGCCAGGCGGTGCGCGCCGTGGGGAATCATATCGACGGTGGTCAGCCCTTTGCCGCCCTCCAGATATGCCCCTTCGGACTGGTTGGCGGCCAGTGCGCCGCCCCATAAAAATCCCTGTGGAAAAGTCGCCATGCGTTACCTCGTTAACAAAATGGTGTTCAGGCGTGAGAAGCCTGGGTGCCGGCCTGGCGCTGTCTGGCGTCGGCGGCGGCTTCTTCTTGCGGAATATCTTCAAAGCCAAGCATTAGCGTCAGGACAAACGACAGCACTACCGCCAGCGCCATGACGCCGAAGACCCAGACGATGGTCATCGGATTGGCCGGGTCGAAAAACTGGACGCTGGTAAACAACCCCGGCGCCGCCATCGAGTGGCTGGCGAGCCCGGCAATGCCGGCCACCGCGCCGCAGATAAAGCCGCTAATCAGGCTGGCGATCAGCGGTCGCTTCAGCCGCACCGCCACGCCGTACAGCGCCGGTTCGGAAATCCCCGCCAGAATCGCGGAAGCCGCGGCCGCCAGCGCCGTCTGGCGCAGCTCCGGGTTTTTGGTTTTCCACGCCACCGCCAGCGACGAACCGCCCAGCGACAGATTAGCGCCGATTTCCGACGGCATTACCATGCCCTCTTTGCCGGTTTCGGCGATGGTCTGAATGATAGTCGGGGTAAAGACCCGGTGCATCCCGGTCATCACCAGCAGCGGCCACAGGGCCCCCATAATCGCCACCGACAGCCAGCCGAGATAGCTGTGGATCGTATAGACCAGCGCGGAAATGGCGCTACCGATCCAGATGCCGAGCGGGCCAATCAGCAGAATCGACAGCGGAGCGGCGATCAGCACGATCAGCATCGGTTTAAGGAAGTTTTTTGTCACCGCCGGGGTGATACGGTCGACCCAGCGTTCGATATAGGAGAGGCACCAGGTCATCACCAGCGCCGGGATCACGGTATAGGTGTATTTCACCGCCGTCACCGGAATAAAGGCGAACTCCACGTGCTCGCCCTGGGCGGCTTTGGCCATCAGCTCGATAAAGCTCGGGTGTACCAGCACCCCGGCAATCGCAATCGCCAGCGACATATTGGTTTTGAACTTCACCGCCGCGGAGGCCGCGACCATCAGCGGCAGGAAGAAGAACGCGCCGTCGCCGATAACCGTCAGAATAGTCAGCGTTGACGCGCCTTTGGGCAGCGCGCCGGTCATCTCGAGGATCATTGCCAGCAGCTTAACCATCGATCCGCCGATAATCGCCGGGATCAGCGGCGACATGGTGCCGATCAGCGCGTCGAGGATCCCGGCGCCGATGCGTTTCAGGGTAATGGGTGGTTTCCCCTGCGGTTCAGCGGGGCGTAGATCCCCCGGCAGCAGCGCGACCACTTCGCGATACGCCTGGGAGACGGTATTGCCCACGATCACCTGGCACTGGTTATCGCTACGCACGACGCCGAGCACGCCTTTCAGCCCTTTGAGGGTGGCGCTGTCGACCCGCTCGTTGTCTTTGACCACGAAACGCAGGCGGGTCATGCAGTGGGTGACGGCGGCAACGTTATCTGCGCCGCCAATTGCCGCGATAATCTGCTGCGCCAGAGCTGCATAATTTTTAGACATCGGATTTTATCCTGTTTATCAATGGGGTACTGGCTTGTCGCCGCGCCGGAAAGCGGAGCGGCATCATGCATACATAGGAAACCGGTTCCACAAAATAATGATTAGTTTCATGAATGCATACAAGAAATAAAAAAATAAGATCTCGATTTTGTGATTTTGATCGCTGTGTGCGCATCAGCGCGGGCGACGCGCAAATGCTGAAAAAGCGCTGCGCGTGCAGTACACTGCGGGCAACATTGGCAACAGGAATAACCACATGGCAACGATGCTGGAGGTAGCGAAGCGCGCGGGGGTGTCAAAGGCCACCGTTTCGCGGGTGCTGTCGGGGAACGGCTATGTCAGCCAGGAGACCAAAGATCGCGTCTTCCAGGCGGTGGCCGAAAGCGGTTACCGGCCGAATCTGCTGGCGCGCAACCTGGCGACGAAAAAGACCCAGACCCTCGGGCTGGTGGTGACCAACACCCTTTATCACGGCGTCTATTTCAGCGAACTGCTTTACCACGTGGCGCGGATGACCGAAGACAAAGGGCGGCAGCTGATCCTCGCCGACGGCAAGCACAGCGCCGAGGAGGAGCGCGAGGCGATTCAGTATCTGCTCGATCTGCGCTGCGATGCGATTATTATCTATCCGCGCTTTCTCAGCGTTGATGAGATGGATGAGATTATCGAAAATCATGAGCGGCCGATCATGGTGCTCAACCGCCGCCTGCGCCGCAACGCCAGCCACTGCGTCTGGTCCGATCAAAAGGCCTCGGCGATGATGGCGGTGGAAAAGCTTATCGCGCTGGGCCATCGGGAAATCGCGTTTATTACCGGTTCGCTGGATTCGCCAACCGGCGTAGAGCGCCTCTCGGGCTATAAAGACGCGCTGGCCCGCGGCGGCATTGCCCTGAATAACGATCTGGTCGTCGAAGGCCGCTGGACGCCGGAAACCGGCGCGGCGGGAGTCGAGACGCTGCGCCAGCGCCGCGTCGGCTACAGCGCACTGGTGGCGAGCAACGACGATATGGCGGTTGGCGCGATGAAGCAGCTGCACCAGCTCGGCGTCAAGGTCCCGGAGCAGGTTTCGGTGGTGGGCTTTGACGATATCGCGCTGGCGCCGTTTATGGTGCCGGCGCTCTCCAGCGTCAAAGTCCCGGTGACGGAGATGATCAAAGAGAGCATCAACCGGCTGATCTTTATGCTCGACGGCGGCGATTTTAAATTTCAGCAAATCTTCCCCGGCGAGCTGATTGAACGCGACTCGATGGTTCCCGGCCCGCACGCCTGACGTCGTCAGCTGTCATCGTCACAACTGACGATGACAGTATCTCCCGTATTTATCTTCTTTAATATCAGTAATATAAAAGTTGGAACGCATTATGCATACTCCGGCGCGTAACCTTCTTACAGCTGGAGAAATGGATGAACCGTTTCATTATCGCCGACGCGAGCAAATGCATCGGCTGCCGCACCTGTGAAGTGGCCTGCGTGGTCTCTCATCAGGAAAATCAGGACTGCGCCGCGCTGACGCCAAAAAGCTTTTTACCGCGTATTCACGTGATCAAAGGCGTCAACGTGTCGACGGCCACCGCCTGCCGTCAGTGCGAGGACGCCCCGTGCGCCAACGTCTGTCCGAACGGCGCGATCAGCCGCGATCGGGGCTTCGTCCACGTGATGCAGGAGCGCTGCATCGGCTGCAAAACCTGCGTGGTGGCCTGTCCCTACGGCGCCATGGAAGTGGTGGTGCGCCCGGTTATCCGCCACAGCGGCGCGGGGCTGAACGTGATGGCGGAAAAAGCCGAAGCCAACAAATGCGACCTTTGCCACCACCGTGAGGAAGGCCCGGCCTGTATGGATGCCTGTCCGACCCACGCGCTGATTTGCGTCGACCGCAACAAGCTCGAACAGATGAATATCGAAAAACGCCGCCGCACCGCGCTGGCCTGGTAAGCCGGTCGCGCAATGAACGGGGTGCAAATCCGCATTCGCGGTAAAGTGCAGGGGGTGGGATTCCGCCCCTTCGTCTGGCAGCTGGCGCAGCAGCTGGAGCTGCGCGGCGACGTGTGCAACGACGGCGACGGCGTGCTGGTGCGCCTTGTCGGCGATGATGCGCCATTTCTCGCCGCGTTAACCCGGCGCTGCCCGCCGCTGGCGCGTATCGACAGCGCGGCAGCGGCGCCTTTTGTCTGGGCCGCGCCGCCGCCGGGCTTTACCATCCGCCAAAGCGGGGCCGGAAGCATGCGCACGCAGATTGTGCCCGATGCCGCTACCTGCCCGGCATGCCTGGCGGAGATGAACAACCCGCGGGAGCGCCGCTACCGCTATCCGTTTATCAACTGCACCCACTGCGGGCCGCGCTTTACCATTATTCGCGCTATGCCATACGACCGCCCGCTGACCTCTATGTCGCCGTTTCCTCTTTGCCCCGCCTGCGCGACGGAATATGGCGATCCCGCCGATCGCCGCTTTCACGCGCAGCCGGTAGCCTGCGCCGAGTGCGGCCCGCAGCTGGAGTGGCGCGGCCCGCAGGAGCATTTATTTGGCGAGGCCGCCTTAGATGCGACGATTGCTCGCCTGCTGGCGGGCGATATTGTGGCGGTGAAGGGGCTGGGCGGTTTCCATCTGCTGTGCGACGCCGGAAACCGCGAGGCCGTGGCGAAGCTGCGGGCGCGTAAGCATCGCCCGGCGAAACCGCTGGCGGTGATGCTGGCGACAACGGCGGGGCTCGATGAACCGGCGCTGACGCTGCTGACCTCTCCCGCCGCGCCGATCGTGCTGCTGGAGAAAACGCAGGTGGCCGGCCTGTGCGACCAGATTGCGCCAGGGCTTGCGGAAGTAGGGGGGATGCTGCCGTCTAATCCACTGCAGCATTTACTTTCGCAGGCGCTGGCGCGCCCATTAGTGATGACCTCCGGCAACCTTAGCGGTCGCCCGCCGGCGTTAACCAACGCCGAGGCGCTGGCGGATTTAGCCGGAATTGCCGACGGATTTCTGCTGCATAATCGCGAGATTGTGCAGCGGATGGATGATTCCGTGGTGCGGCAAAGCGGCGAGATGCTGCGCCGTGCCCGCGGCTACGTGCCGGACGCGCTGGCGCTGCCGCCGGGTTTCCACGACGTACCGCCGCTGCTGGCTCTCGGCGCGGATATGAAAAATACGTTCTGCCTGCTGCGCGGCGATGAAGCGGTGCTCAGCCAGCATTTTGGCGATCTCGATGAGGAGGGCGTCGAGGCGCAGTGGCGGCAGGCGCTGCGTCTGATGCAGGAGATTTACGCTTTTACCCCGCAGCGGGTGGTTGCCGACGCCCATCCCGGCTACCGCGCTTCGCGGTGGGCGGCGTCGCTTATGCTGCCGGTGGACCGCGTGTTGCATCATCATGCCCACGCCGCCGCCTGCCTGGCCGAGCACCGCTGGCCGCGGGAGGGCGGCGACGTGATTGCCCTGATCCTCGACGGTATCGGGATGGGGGAAAACGGCGCGCTGTGGGGCGGCGAGTGCCTGCGGGTCAACTATCGCGAGTGCGAGCATCTCGGCGGTCTGCCGGCGGTGGCGCTGCCCGGCGGCGACCTCGCGGCGCGTCAGCCGTGGCGCAATCTGCTCGCCCACTGCCTGGCCTTCGTCCCCGAGTGGCAGAATTATGCCGACACCGCCGCGCTGCGCCAGCAAAGCTGGCCGCTGCTGGCGCGGGCAATCGAGCGCGGTATTAATGCGCCGCAGGCATCGTCGTGCGGCCGTCTGTTTGACGCCGTCGCCTGCGCGCTGGAGTGCGCGCCGCTAACTCTGAGCTATGAGGGGGAAGCGGCGTGCCGTCTGGAGGCGCTGGCGGCGACCTGCGAAGGAGTTGATCATCCGGTGACCCTGCCGTGGCGCGATGGAAAACTGGATCTGGCGACGTTCTGGCAGCAGTGGCTGAGCTGGCAGGCGAGCCCGGCGCAAAAAGCGTGGGCCTTTCATGATGCGCTGGCCCGCGGGCTGGCGGCGATGATGCGCGATTGCGCGAACGCGCGGAATATTCACACGCTGGCCTTCGGCGGCGGGGTACTGCACAACCGCCTGCTGACGGCGCGATTGACCTTTTATCTGGCCGATTTTACTCTGCTCTTTCCGCAGCAGCTGCCCGCAGGCGATGGCGCGATTGCCCTCGGCCAGGCGGTTATCGCTGCGGCCCGCCTGCAGGCTTAAAGGACACCGATATGATAGTGACGATTTTGCGTCAGCAGCCGCGCGCAGCGGCGCTGGTGCTGGCATTGATTGCCGCCAATTTGCTGACCTGGGGCTGGGCGTTTACGGCGTTCGGCGGCAGCGGCGCGCTGATGGCCGCCAGCCTGCTGGCCTGGGGTTATGGTCTGCGCCACGCGGTGGACGCCGACCATATCGCGGCCATCGACAACGTGACCCGCAAAATGATGCAGCAGGGGAAGCGGCCTTTTGCCGTTGGCGCGTGGTTCTCGCTGGGGCATTCGTCGATTGTGGTGCTGGCTTCGGCGGCGATTGCCGCGACCGCCACCGCGTTTGGCCAGCAGATGAGCTGGTTTCACGAGACCGGCAGCGTTATCGGCACCGCCGTGTCGGCGCTGTTTCTGCTGGTGATGGCCTTTATCAACCTGGTCATTTTGCGCAGCGTCTGGCGCAGCTTTCGGGCGTGGAAGCAGGGCGAAAAGGTAAGCGATGAGGTCATGACCGGCGGCGGCATGATGAGCTGGTTGTTCGGTAAAACCTTCCGCCTGATTAGCCGCAGCTGGCAGATGTATCTGGTGGGCTTTCTGTTTGGCCTCGGCTTTGATACGGCGACGGAAATCGGCGTGCTGGGGATCTCCGCCGCCAGCGCGTCGAGCGGGGTGTCGATTTGGTCGATTATGGTTTTTCCGGCGCTGTTCGCCAGCGGGATGGCGCTGGTGGATACGCTCGATAACGTGCTGATGGTCGGCGCCTACGGCTGGGCGTTCAGCAAGCCGCAGCGCAAGCTCTATTACAATATGACCATTACCGGTACCTCGGTGGTGGTGGCGCTGTTTATCGGCGGTCTGGAAGCGCTGGGGCTGTTGATGGATAAGTTCTCTCTGAGCGGCGGCCTCTGGCGCTGGGTTGGCGCATTGAACGACCATCTCGGCGACGCCGGTTTTGTGGTGGTCGGGCTGTTCGTGGCCTGCTGGGTGCTGTCGGTGCTCAACTACCGCTGGCGCGGGTACGATAATCTGGCGCGGTAGGTTGGGCATTTCCCCGGCTCGCGCTGCGCTTAGCCGGGCTACAGGTTAATGGCCGTCTGCTGGCCGGTAGCCTGGACAGATGCGCAAGCATCGCCTCCGGGAAATTATGCCACTCTGCGCGCTGCTCCCGGGGGCGGCGCAAGGCGCCTGCCCGGGCTACTGCCGTCTGAGATCCGGTAGCCCGGGTAAGGCGTTTACGCCGCGACCCGGGAATAACCTCATTTCATCGAGGTTAACTCACCAGCTGCTTGAGCAGAGCAAAAGCATCTTTCATGCGATCCTCGCTGACCACAAAAGCGCGCAGCTGGTTCTCGGCGTCAACGCCTTTCGCGACCAGGCCGTCTTTGGCGGCAACGATATTCCACGTCAGATCCTCGCGCCGGGTATCGCCCGCCAGGTGCAGCGGTAAATCCGGCGTTTTGACCTTCACCAGCATCGGCGGCAGCTTCAGTTCTCCCTGCTGGGCCAGCAGATTTTTACTCAGGCACATGGCGCTTAGCAGAATCGGCTGCAGAAAAGGCAGGACCATGCCGTTGATTTCCGCGCAGTCGCCGAGGGCGTAAATCGCCGGATGGCTGGTTTGCAGCTGGCTGTTCACCACCACGCCGCGGTGAGTTTTCAACCCCGCATGCCGCGCCAGCGCCGTTTCCGGGCGTAAACCGGCGGCGGCCACCACCGCATCCACCGTCATCGTACGCTGGCGGTCAAGGGTGACGCGAATCCCGTCGGCGCTCTGCGTCAGGCTTTCCAGCTGGGACTTCAGCATCAGATCCACGCCCATGTCGGTCAGACGATGCTGCAGTCGGCTGCTGGCCTCGGGCGGCATCAGGGCCGACAGTACGCTGGCGGAGTTATCCACCACCGTCACCGCTTTGCCGGCGCGGCAGAAATCCATCGCCAGCTCGCAGCCAATCAGCCCGCCGCCGACGATCAGCACCCTTTTTGCATCGCGCAGCTGGCTTTGCGCCGCACCGTATTCCCGCTGGCTGTTCAGGGTCAGCATCAGCTCGCGGCCCGGCACCGGTGGGATAAACGGCGTCGCGCCGGTGGCAAGCACCAGTTTGTCATAGCGCCACTCGCGGTCCTGGCTCTTCACCAGGTGCTGCTCGGCGTCGATATCGCTGACCCAGGTATGCGGAAACAGGCGCAGATTGTACTGCTCGGCAAACTCGCCCGCCGTTTGCAGGGTCAGGTCGTCGGCGTTCTGCCCGCGGCTGACCACATGGCTGAGATCCGGTTTGTTGTACTCATCCATGCTGTCGGCGGCGATCAGGGTCAGCGGGATATTCGGGTCCTGCTTGCGAATATTTTTCACCAGCTGACGGGCCGCGAAGCCCGAGCCGATGATGACGATGCCATCACTCATTTTGCCTCCGATGCCAGAACGTCAAACACATCTTTACCCAGCGAACACTCAGGGCAGAGGAAGTTATCCGGGACTTCGCTCCACGGCGTACCCGGCTGGACGTCCTGGTTCGGTTCGCCCTGTTCGGGGTCGTAAATCCACTGGCAAACGCTACACTGCATTTTCGGGCCGAGATCGGCTGCCGCTGGCGCTGCGCAGGGCGTTGCCTCAGGCGCGGCGTGCTTGGCATGGCTCGCCGGCAGCGGGGAGAGGGCCCACTGGCGGGCGATTTCTCGGCCGTGCTCGCGGCACACTTCCAGCGCGTCGAGATCCGGGCGCCATTTGGCCTTCAGGCTCAGGGACATTTCAAAGCCCGCATCCTGTAAACGCGTGGACAGGCGGTCAACCGCGCCGCCGCTCCAGCCGTGGGAGCCGAAGGCGCTGGCGCGCTTGTTACGGAAACGCAGGCCGGTCATCTCCTCCACCAGCCCGGCGATTTTCGGCATCATCACGTTATTCATGGTTGAGGTGCCGACCAGCACGCCCTTCGAGCGGAACACGTTGGTCAGGATTTCATTTTTATCGCTGCGGGCGACGTTGAAAATTTTCACCGCCACGCGCGGATCCACGTCGGTAATGCCCTGGGCTATCGCGTCGGCCATCATGCGGGTGTTGTTGGACATGGTGTCGTAGAAAATCGTGATGCGGTCTTCCTGATAATCCGCCGCCCACTCAAGATATTTTTCGACGATCTGCGTCGGGTTATCGCGCCAGACCACGCCGTGGGAGGTGGCAATCATATCCACCGGCAGGTTAAAGCCGAGGATTTCGGTAATTTTCGGCGTCACCAGGCGGCTGAACGGGGTCAGAATATTGGCATAGTAGCGCTGGCACTGCTCATAAAGCTCAACCTGGTCAACTTCATCATTAAACAGATGTTCATCGCAGTAGTGCTGGCCGAAGGCGTCGTTGCTGAACAGCACCGCGTCGCCGGTCATATAGGTCATCATGCTATCCGGCCAGTGCAGCATCGGGGTTTCGACAAAAATCAGCTGCTTGCCGTTGCCGATATCCAGGCTGTCGCCGGTTTTCACCACCTTAAAATTCCACTCCGGGTGATGATGGTGTCCGGTGATGGAGTCGATGGCGTTGGCGGTACAGTAAATCGGCGTGTCCGGGATCTGGGTCATCAGCTCGGTCAGCGCGCCGGCATGGTCTTCCTCAGCATGGTTGATAATGATGTAATCAATATCGGCGAGGTCGATTTCACCGCGCAGGTTCTGCACGAATTCACGGCTGAATTTATGATCGACGGTATCGATCAGCACATTTTTTTCTTCCCGGATGAGATAGCTGTTGTAGCTGCTGCCGCGCAGCGTTTTGTATTCAGTCCCGTGGAAATCACGCACTTCCCAGTCGCGTTGGCCAACCCAATGAATGTTATTTTTAACCAGAATAGACATAGCAACCTCAATTAATTCAGCAGTGTTCAAATAAGATGTTTTGCTTATATCAAGTTGCGTGCCAACTTTTTAATTAATTGAATTTTAAGTGTTTTATGTTTTTTATTAAATCTGTTGATGTCAAAATGACAATAGTTAAAATAGTCGATATGACTACGTTTGGTGTCAAAATGACTATGAGGCGACAATGAGTTTCTCCGTCGAGGCCCTGGCGAAAATCGCCATTGATTTACAAAGCGATCTCGGCCATGCCGACCGTTTTTCGCGTTTGATTACCACCCTGCGGCAGATACTCGGCTGCGATGCTTCGGCGCTGCTGCGCTACGAGGCGCACCAGTTTGTGCCGCTGGCGATTGATGGCCTGGCCCAGGACGTGCTTGGCCGACGCTTTGCCCTTGAAGGCCACCCGCGGCTGGAGGCGATTGCCCGGGCGGGGGACGTGGTGCGCTTCCCGGCGGATAGCGATCTGCCGGACCCTTACGATGGCCTGATCCCCGGGCAGGAGAGCCTGAAGGTGCACGCCTGCGTCGGCCTGCCGCTGTTTGCCGGGCAAACCCTGATCGGCGCGCTCACCCTCGACGGTATGGATGCGGACCGTTTTGACAGCTTCAGCGACGAGGAGCTGCGCCTGATTGCCGCCCTGGTGGCCGGGGCGCTCAATAACGCGCTGCTGATCGCCCGGCTGGAGAATCAAAACGTGCTGCCGGAGCAGGCTATCGTGTATCCGGCAGCCGAACGTCAGGAGATGATTGGCCTGTCGGCGCCGATGCTGCAGCTGAAAAAAGAGATCGATATCGTCGCGGCTTCTGACTTAAACGTGCTGATTAGCGGCGAGACCGGCACCGGCAAAGAGCTGGTGGCGAAAGCGGTGCATCAGGGGTCGCCGCGGGCGGCCAATCCGCTGGTCTATCTCAACTGCGCGGCCCTGCCGGAGAGCGTGGCGGAGAGCGAGCTGTTTGGCCACGTCAAAGGGGCGTTTACCGGGGCGATCAGCAACCGCAGCGGTAAATTTGAAATGGCGGACAACGGGACGCTGTTCCTCGATGAAATTGGCGAGCTTTCGCTGGCGCTCCAGGCCAAGCTGCTGCGGGTGCTGCAGTATGGCGATATTCAGCGCGTCGGCGACGATCGCAGCCTGCGGGTTGATGTGCGGGTGCTGGCGGCCACCAACCGCGACCTGCGTCAGGAGGTGGTGGAGGGGCGCTTTCGCGCCGACCTGTATCATCGCCTGAGCGTGTTTCCTCTGTCGGTTCCGGCGCTGCGCGAGCGGGAAAGTGATGTGGTGCTGCTGGCCGGCTATTTTTGCGAACAGTGCCGTTTGCGCATGGGGCTGGCGCAGGTGATTTTAAGCGAAGCGACTCGGGCCAGGCTGCTCGCCTGGTCATGGCCGGGCAACGTACGCGAACTGGAGCACGCGATTCATCGGGCGGTGGTGCTGGCGCGGGCGACGCAGGCGGGTAATGATATCGTGCTGGAGCCGCAGCATTTTCAGCTGGCCGGGGAAGCGCCGGCCTTGCCGACCGTCAGCCCGCAGCCGGCGGCGGAAGCGGTGAGCCTGCGCGAGGCGACGGAGGCGTTCCAGCGCGAAGCGATCGCCAGCGCGCTGGCTGCTAATGGCCGCAGCTGGGCCGCCGCCGCCCGCGCGCTGGGGCTCGACGTCGCCAACCTGCACCGGCTGGCGAAGCGTCTGGGGCTTAAAGGATCCCGGCCTGATAAAAGTTCTGCAGGTTAATCGCGCCGACCAGCTGGCCGCTTTCATCCACCACCGGAGCGGCGCTGATTTTATGCTTCATCAGGCGCTCTTTGGCTTCTATCGCGCGGCTTTCCGCTTGCAGAGTGACGCCGTTGCGGGTCATCGCCTGGCTGACGATATCCTGTAAGCTGCCGCCGCCCACCAGCCAGCGGCGCAGGTCGCCGTCGGTAAAGACGCCCTGCACGTGGTTGCGCTCATCGCAGACCGCCACCAGCCCCAGGCCGGTGCGGCTGAGTTCGAGCATCGCGTCCATGACGCTGGTGTCGTTGGCGACGCGCGGCACGTCGCCGTCGCGGCGCATCAGATGGTGAACTTTGTTCAGCAGCCGCGCGCCCAGCGCGCCGGCCGGGTGCGAACGGGCGAAATCTTCTTCGTTAAAGCCGCGGGCCTGCATGACCGCCATGGCCAGCGCGTCGCCGAGCATCAGGGTATTGACGGTGCTGGAGGTGGGCGCGAGGTGCATCGGGCAGGCTTCACGCTCTACGGCAATATCAAGCACCGCTTTGGCCGCCAGCGCCAGCGGTGAAGTGGATTTACCGGTCATCGCCAGCAGCGGAATAGATTTTTCCTCCAGGCGCGGAACGATAAGATCCAGCTCTTTAGCGCTGCCGGAGTAGGAGATAAACAGCATCACGTCGCGGCTGTCGAGCATGCCGAGGTCGCCGTGCAGCGCTTCCGCCGGGTGAACAAAAAATGCCGGGGTGCCGGTGCTGGCGAAGGTGGCGGCCAGCTTTTTACCAATATGACCCGATTTACCGATACCGGAGACGACCAGTTTGCCCTCGCAGTGGATAATGGTTTCCGCCGCGCGGATGAAGTCGTCGCCCAGGCGTTCAGGCAGGCGGCTCGCCTCCTGAAGCTCCAGCATCAGGGTCTGGCGTCCGGCTTCTAACAGAAAGTTACTCATGATGTTCTCCAGTAATAATGACTTCGATGCCTTTGTCTTCCAGCGCCCGCTTAAATTCCGGGCTGATATCGGCATCGGTAATCAGTTTGTCTACGCTCTCCAGGCCGCAGACGATATTGGGACTTTTGCGGCCAAACTTCGACGAGTCGGCCATCAGGATAACTTCGCGGGCGGCATTGCACATCGCTTTGCTGACCGTATAAACCTCATTAAAGGTGGTGACGCCGGCGATTAAATCAATGCCGTCGGTGCCCATAAACAGTCGATCGAAGCTGAAGTGTTCGAAGGCGTTTTCCGCCAGCTGGCCGTGAAAGGAGGCCGATTTTTTGCGGAACGTGCCGCCCGGCATCAGAATGGTTTGTTCGTTATCCAGTTCGGAGAGGGCGTTGACGATATGCAGGCTGTTGGTCATCACGGTAATGTTATTGAAGCGGCTGAGCATCGGCACCATTTGCAGCACCGTGCTGCCGGCGTCAAGAATGATCGAGTCGCCATCGTGAATGAAGCTGACCGCGGCTTCGGCAATCCGCTCTTTTTTATGGGTGTTGATCAGCGTTTTGTGGTCGATGGGCGGATCGGCCTCGTCTTTATTTAACACCACGCCGCCGTAAGTGCGGATAACGGTACCGGCATTCTCAAGGATCACCAGATCCTTACGGATGGTGGTGCCGGTGGTGTCGAAGTGTTGCGCCAGCTCTTCGACCGAGCATTTGCCCTGCGATTGCAGGTGCTCGAGAATGGCTGCCTGGCGCTGACGTGGTTTCATAGGCGTTGTATCCTGCGTTTAAAGTTTCGAAATGATAATTTCGCAAGATATTAACGTTCACAACGAAATTATCCATGTTTCGGATTAAGCGCTAATGATAGTGCATTCTGACAGAGCGGATCATTGGGAAAGATCACATCAGGCTGCAATTCCTTAAGATGCTTACCGGTGAGGGCGGGAATTTTTTGCGGCCTGGCGAAGACGGTGAGGCCTTTCATTAACAGCGTATCGCGAATGCGGTCGTTTTCGTCGACGGCGATGGCGACGACGGCGCGCGGCTTGAACCGCCCCGAGGAGCGGCCGACGCCGACGCGTCCCTGCTGGCACAGCCGATCGAATGCGCGATTGAACTGCCTGATTTGCCAGCCGCCAAAGGCGAGCTGGGTTATCCAGGCGATGGCGGCGACGGTGATAAGTGCGGTAACCATAAAAGTCTCCTTAAGGTGTGTGCGATATTTCCCCGGAGGGCGACGAGTTGCGCCTTACCCGGGCTACGGATCGGCGCGGGGTGCCGGTTTTGTAGCCCGGATAAGCGCAGCGCAATCCGGGACCTCTGGTTTAAAACATCACCTGCCCGCCGGTGACGTTGATGGACTGCCCGGTGCAGTATGAAGCCTGCGGACTGGCGTAAAACATCAGCACGTTAAGTACGTCCTGGTAATCGCAGCCGCGCTTCAGCGGGACTTTGTCGATGTAATACTGCTCGACCTGCTCCTCCGGGATCCCCAGCTTGGTGGCGTACTGCGGCAGCAGAGACTGGAACATCGGCGACTTCAGCAGGTTGCCGAGCATCAGGGAGTGCACGGTAATCCCGTACTCCGCGAGGTCCAGCGCCAGCGACTGCGTCAGCCCCACGCCGCCAAACTTCGCCGCGCTATAGCCGGAGTTATGCTTGCTGCCCACTTTGCCGGATTTAGAGTTGATCTGAATGATGCGTCCTTTAATGCCGTCGCGGATCATCAGGCGGGAAAACTCGCGGGCGCAGAGGAAGTAGCCCACCAGATTCACCTGCAGCGAACGGTCGAAATCCCCCAGCGCGAAGTCGCTGATAAACGCCGCTTTAGCGATCCCGGCGCTATAGACCAGCAGGTCGACGCGGGAAAATATTTCGTCTACCCCGCGGGCGAGGGCGACCACGCTGGCTTCGCTGGTGGCGTCCGCGCCGAAGCCCCACGCCGTGCCTTCGCCATGTTCTGCATTGATGGCCTGCGCGACGCGGGTCGCTTTATCGCTCTGAATATCGACCACCGCCACGCGATAGCCTTCTGCGGCAAGCCCGCGACACAGAAACTCCCCTAAGGTTTGTCCCCCACCGATGACAACAGCAACCTGATTCATAATTTTCTCCTTACAACTTAAGCAACAAATTTCAGTACGCAGCCGGCGGCGATGCCTTCCGGCACCGGCCCCGCCACGTGTACGGTTCCGGGGAATTCCGCTTCGCGGTGGCCGTCAAAGCGCAGCGTGATATGGCCCAGCTCGCGCAGGTTCTGCTCGGCGACGTCGCCGACGGCGGTGACCGGGTAGCGCAGCTCGCCGAGCTGCAGCTCAGCGCCCGGCACCAGCGCGCCGGAGAGCTCGCCGTGGTTGTGAATAAAGCAGTACTCTTCGATATCGGCCGGGGCGCCTTCGCGGAAGGTGATCAGCATCTGCTCGTCCAGCGCCATCGCCGCGCTGGCGCCGATATGCGTAATGGTGGTCTGGTAAATCACGGTCATCTTCAGGCACCTCTTATTGGTAAATAAATCCGGAAACGAACCAGGCGATCAGCACCGTTGGCGCGCCGGTCAGGAAGCGGCTCACCAGTACCGACGGTACGCCGACGCGCACGGTGTCCTGGCGCGCTTCCGCCAGCGACAGGCCAACCGGGATAAAGTCGCAGGCGGCCTGGGCGTTAATGGCGAACAGCGCGGGCAGGGCGAGATGCGGCGGAATATTGCCAAGGCCAATCTGCACGCCAATCAGCACGCCGATAACCTGGGCGATGACCGCGCCGGGGCCGAGAAACGGCGACAGCAGCGGGAAAGAGCAGATCAGCGCCAGGGTGACGAGGCCCAGCGGATGGCTGGCGAGCGGCGCCAGGCCGTGGGCAATCCAGTCGCCGATGCCGGAGGCCATGATGATGCCGATCAGCGCCGCGACGAAGGCCATAAACGGCAGAATGGTTTTCAGCACCGTATCGATGGTGTCGCGCCCGGCCTGGAACAGCACCGCCACGACCGAGCCCATCCCCATACCAACTTTGGCCAGCAGGCCGTCGCTCTGCTCGGTTATTTTCTTGCTGGTGTCATAGTCGCGGGCCGCCGGCTGGGCAGGCGCGGCCTGCGGGGCCGGGGAGGGACCCTCTTCCAGCGCGAAAATGTTCTCTTCTTTGACGCCGGAAACGTAAATGTCTTCGACGATGTACTGCGCCAGCGGACCCGATTTGCCGGTCGCGTGGATATTAATGGTCGGGATGCGGCGCTTCGGGTAGATACCGCAGCGCAGGGTGCCGCCGCAGTCGATAATCGCCACGCCGATTTCCGCTTCCGGCGGTTCGCCCTCTTTGAAGCCATCGACCGCCTGCCAGCCGGTGAGGCGGGCGATTTTATCGACGATCGCCGGGCGGGTGCCCGCGGTGATATAGACAATCTTTTTACCGGCAACGGCGTCCAGTTCGAGCGGGCCGCCCCAGCCGCCGGCGCCTTTTTCAATGCGAATACGGGTCATGATGTCGCTCCTGACAGATGCACTTTCTGCTCAAGCTGGATGGCCATTTTTTTCTCAAAAATCGACGTGGTCAGGTCGGTCACCCAGCCGCGGAAGAAGTTCGTCACCAGGCCCACCAGCAGATAGCTCACCGCCAGCGGCCCTAACGGCAGACCGAGGGTGGTTAGCCCGTTGGCGATCCCCAGATAGACGAACAGTTCGCCGGGGTTGATGTGCGGAAACAGGCCGTTCATTGAGTGGCAGCTGTAGGAGGCCGCCGCGTAGTAGCTCGGTTTGTATTTCTCGGGCATAAAGCGCCCAAGGCTCAGGGTCATCGGGTTACAGAAAACGAAGGTGCCGATGCAGGGCAGCAGCAGGTAGCGGGAGATCGGATTACCGGCGCAGCGCTGCGCCAGCTTTTCGATCCGCTGCTGACCAATAAAGTTGATCAGCGCGTTCATGATCACCAGCAGACTGATCAGCAAAGGCAGGATCCCGGTGACCATACCGGTGAACACCTCGCCTCCCTTCTGAAACAGGCCGATAAACCATTCGGCGCCGTGGGTAACGACTTCAATCATTGTTCTCTCCTTCAGCGTGTTATTTTTCTTGCTAACTGGCAGCTAATTTTAATCATTTTAAAAGGTTTGAAATTGTTATATTGATCGCAAAATGAAAGATAAATATTTTATTTTGAAAGATTGTGGCTGGAGTGAACGAAGGATCCGGCGGGGCGAGAGGAAAAAGGGCGATAAAAAAGAATTTACATTGCCGCCGCTTCCTTGTGAGCGGGCGCATGCTTTACCATAATTACCCCTTGCCGATTTGTTAAATGGATGTCCCATGTTGAAGCGTCGTTCCCTGGCTTTACTCCCCCTGTGCGTTCTCCTCGCTGCCTGCAGCAGCAAACCTCAAACTCCTGCGGAAAAGGAAATGGCGGGCGGCACGGGCGGTTTTTTACTCGAGCCGCAGCATAACGTGATGGAGATGAGCGGCGATTTCGCCAATAACCCGGCGGCGGAACAGTTCATTGATAAAATGGTGAGCAAGCACGGCTTCGACCGACAGCAGCTGCATCAAATTCTCTCGCAGGCCAAACGCCTGGACTATGTGCTGCGTCTGATGGACCGCCAGGCGCCCACCGGGCTGCCGCCGTCAGGGCCAAACGGCGCCTGGCTGCGCTACAAAAAACAGTTTATTACCCCGGATAACGTGCAGAACGGCGTGGCATTCTGGAACCAGTATCAGGATGCGCTCAACCGCGCGTACCAGGTTTACGGCGTGCCGCCGGAAATTATCGTCGGGATTATTGGCGTCGAGACCCGCTGGGGCCGGGTGATGGGGAAAACCCGCATCCTTGATGCGCTGGCGACGCTGTCATTTAACTATCCGCGCCGCGCAGAATACTTCTCCAGCGAGCTGGAAACGTTCCTGCTGATGGCGCGCAGCGAACAGGATGACCCGCTCGATCTGAAAGGCTCCTTCGCCGGCGCGATGGGCTACGGTCAGTTTATGCCCTCTTCTTACAGGCAGTACGCGGTGGACTTTAACGGCGACGGGCATATCAACCTGTGGGATCCGGTCGATGCGATCGGCAGCGTAGCGAACTACTTCAAGCAGCACGGCTGGGTGAGCGGCGATCTGGTTGCGGTACAGGCGCTGGGCCAGGCGCCTGGGCTGAACAATGGGTTCAAAACCAAATACAGCGTCTCGCAGCTGGCGGCGGCGGGACTTACCCCGACTCAGCCGCTGGGTAACCACCAGCAGGCGAGCCTGCTGCGTCTGGATATCGGCACAGGCTACCAGTACTGGTACGGTCTGCCGAACTTCTACACTATTACCCGCTATAACCACAGCACCCATTACGCGATGGCCGTCTGGCAGCTCGGTCTGGCGGTTTCTCAGGCCCGGATGCAGTAATCCCGTCTTCTGTGCTCCTCTCCGTCCGGAGAGGAGTCTGTAACATTTTGCAGCATTTCCTTTTGTTGACGCCAATTTACATTCCGCGCTTCTTTTAATATTGTTATGTTATAACGTTTTATTGAGGCGTAAACATTGACTTCCTTATTGATGACTTCAGGCATCGCCCGGCTGGCGATGGCCGGCGTGCTGCTGGCCGCCCTGTGGCTGGCAACCTGGTGGGCGGTATCGCTGCCATGATAGAGCTCGATCATCTGGTGGCTGGCTATGAAGGGCTGGCGATCGCGCCGTCCCTTAGCGGCACGATTGCAACGGGGAGTATGACGGCTATCGTCGGCCTGAACGGCTGCGGGAAATCGACGCTGTTAAAGACGCTGGCCGGATTTATCCCGCCGGTCAGCGGCCGCCTGAACTGGCGCGACGGACGGCCGGTTATCGGCTGGCTGGCGCAGCGGCATGCGCTGGAGTCGCAGTTTCCGCTCACGGTGCAGGATGTCGTCAGCCAGGGGGCCTGGCCGCAGGTATCGTTGCTGCGCGGGCTCGGGGGGGAGGTGCGCCAGCGTATCGTCGCGGCCATAGCGCGGGTGGGGCTGCTAGCGATGGCGAAAACGCCGATTGAGGCGCTCTCCGGCGGCCAGTTTCAGCGCATGCTCTTCGCGAGGGTGATGGTGCAGCGCGCGCCGCTGGTGATGCTCGACGAACCGTTTACCGGCATCGACGAAGCCACCTGCCGTGAGCTGATGGCGCTGATCCTGGAAATGCATCAGCAGGGGCAGACGATTCTGGCGGTGCTGCACGATAACCAGCGGGTCGCCGACTATTTCCCGGAAACGATGCTGCTGACGCCGCAGCGCGCCCGCTGGGGCAGTACGCCTGATGTGCTGCCCGCCTTTCACTCCGCGAGGCTGGCATGATCTGGCACACCTTCATTCAGCCCTTTATCGAGTTTGGCTTTATGCGCCGCGCGCTGGTGGTGTGCCTGGCGCTCTCCCTGAGCACGACCATGCTCGGCGTCTTCTTACTTTTACGCCGCATGAGCCTGATGGGCGATGCGCTCTCGCATGCGATTTTGCCCGGCGTGGCGGTGGGCTACCTGCTTAACGGGATGTCGCTGCTGGCGATGACCGTCGGGGGTTTTATTGCCGGCATTGCGGTGGCGCTGGTGGCGGGGTGGGTCAGCCGACGCACGCTTTTAAAAGAGGATGCCAGCTTTGCCGGATTTTATCTCGGCTCCCTGGCGCTGGGCGTCACGCTGGTCTCGCTGCGCGGCTCTAACGTCGACCTGCTGCATCTGCTGTTCGGCTCGATTCTGGCGGTAGACCGCGATTCGGCGCTGTTTGTGACCGGCGTTGCCAGCCTGACGCTGATTTGCATCGCCCTGTTTTATCGCGGCCTGGTCAGCGAAGCCTTCGACAGCGTCTGGCTTCAGGTGAATGCGCGAAGAGTGCCTGCGCTGCTGCACGGCCTGTTCCTCGCCCTGCTGGTGCTCAATCTGGTGGCCGGGTTTCAGGTGCTCGGCACGCTGATGGCGGTGGGGGTCATGATGCTGCCCGCGGTCGCGGCGCGCTGCTGGGCGCGGACGCTGCCGGGCATTCTGCTGCTGGCGGCGCTGATGGGCGGTTTTTGCGCGTGGATGGGGCTGAGCCTGTCGTGGGCGGCGAATTTGCCTGCCGGACCCGCCATTGTGCTGACCGCCAGCGGCCTCTTTTTTGTATCGGTGTTTTTTGGCTCGCGCAGCCGGCTGGTTGTCGGCTGGCGTAAATTAATGGGGTAAGGACAATGATGAAACGTACCGGGATATGGCTGGCGCTGGCGCTGGGTCTGGCATCGCACGGGGTGATGGCGAAAACGCTAAACGTGGTGAGCAGTTTTTCCGTGTTGGGCGATATGGTGCAGCAGATTGGCGGCGAACATGTGCATGTGGATACGCTAGTGGGGCCGGACGGCGATCCGCATACCTTCGAGCCCTCGCCGAAAGACAGCGCGCTGCTGAACAACGCCGATGTGGTGGTGGTCAACGGCCTGGGGCTGGAGGGCTGGCTGGACCGGCTGATTAAAGCATCCGGGTTCAAAGGCGAGCTGGTGGTGGCTTCCCGCGGAGTCAAAACCCACACGCTTGAAGAAGATGGCGCAACGGTAACCGATCCGCATGCGTGGAACAGCGCCGCGAACGGTGCGCTGTACGCGCAGAATATCCTCAACGGCCTGGTGAAAGCCGACCCGGAAGATAAGTTGGCGTTGGAGGCCTCCGGCAAGCGCTATATCAGCCAGCTTAACGAGATCGATCGCTGGGCTAAAAGCCAGTTCACCGCCATTCCACAGGCAAAGCGTAAGGTTCTGACCAGCCATGATGCTTTCGGCTATTTTGGCCGCGCCTATGGCGTGACTTTCCTCGCGCCGCAGGGGCTATCTTCGGAAAGTGAGGCCAGCGCGGCGCAGGTGGCGGCATTAATTCGACAAATTAAAGCCGACGAGGTGCATACCTGGTTTATGGAAAATCAGCTTGATCCAAGACTGGTTAAACAGATTGCCAGCGCGACGGGCGCGCAGCCGGGAGGAGAGCTCTACCCTGAAGCCCTCTCTCAACCGGGCGGCGTGGCGGACAGCTACGTGAAAATGCTGCGTCACAACGTGGAGCTGATCGCGGCGAGTATGAAATAAATAAAAACCGGCCCGCAATGGGCCGGTTATCCGCCGCTATGGTTCTGCGAGTATCTGCTTGATTTTTTTGTTCAATGTGAATCCACTGGCAATACAGCCCACGCCCAGCAGGATCTGTACGCCTTCGAACAGCGGGTTGAATGAGCGGGTGAAAATATGCAGTAGCGCGGTTAGCAGTGAAACTGTGCCGCATACAAACAGGTACAGGCGCACCTGGCGAATTTTTTTCACGTTCTGCTCTGAGGTAAGCGTTGCTTTGGCCATTCCTGGTAACCTCTCATTTAACTCTTCCTTATATGTGCGGTGAATTGTGACACCGGCGCCCCCGGGCGGCTATCCGAAAATGCGGCGTTGGCCATAGCCGATGTTTTTCGCCAGCCGACTCGTAAATTCGTTACCTCGTCCCCATATCTCCGTTGAAAGTGCTATCTTTGATGGCCTCTTTGTACAGCTTAAGTGGGGCGACGAATGACAGATTCGGAATTAATGCAGCTGAGCGAGCAGGTGGGGATGGCGCTGAAAGCGCGCGGTGCGACGGTGACCACGGCGGAGTCCTGCACCGGCGGCTGGGTCGCCAAAACCCTTACCGATATCGCCGGCAGTTCGGCATGGTTTGAGCGCGGTTTCGTCACTTACAGCAATGAAGCGAAATCGCAGATGATTGGCGTCAGCGAAGCGACGCTGCTTAGCCATGGCGCGGTGAGTGAACCGGTGGTGGTGGAGATGGCCATCGGCGCGCTGCGTGCGGCTCGCGCGGACTATGCCATTTCGGTCAGCGGCATCGCCGGGCCGGACGGTGGCAGCGCGGAAAAGCCGGTGGGAACCGTCTGGTTTGGCGTGGCCAGCGCCAGCGGACAGGGCGTAACCCGGCGCGAATGCTTTGCCGGAGACCGCGAGTCGGTACGCCGCCAGGCCACGGCCTACGCGCTAAATCTCCTCTGGCAACAATTTCTACAAAATACTTGATACTGTATGACTATACAGTATAATTGCTTCAACAGAACAGAATTCACTACCCGGTTACACCCGGCATGAGAGGAGTAATAATGGCTATCGACGAAAACAAACAGAAAGCGTTGGCGGCAGCACTGGGCCAGATCGAAAAACAATTCGGTAAAGGCTCCATCATGCGCCTGGGTGAAGACCGTTCCATGGATGTGGAAACTATCTCCACCGGCTCGCTTTCCCTTGATATCGCCCTGGGCGCAGGCGGCCTGCCGATGGGCCGTATCGTCGAGATCTACGGGCCTGAATCTTCCGGTAAAACCACGCTGACGCTGCAGGTTATCGCCGCCGCGCAGCGCGAAGGCAAAACCTGTGCGTTTATCGATGCGGAACACGCGCTGGACCCGGTTTACGCACGCAAGCTGGGCGTCGATATCGACAACCTGCTGTGCTCCCAGCCGGATACCGGCGAACAGGCTCTGGAAATCTGTGACGCGCTGGCGCGTTCCGGTGCGGTAGACGTTATCGTCGTTGACTCCGTTGCGGCGCTGACGCCGAAAGCGGAAATCGAAGGCGAAATCGGCGACTCTCATATGGGCCTCGCGGCGCGTATGATGAGCCAGGCGATGCGTAAACTGGCGGGCAACCTGAAGCAGTCCAACACCCTGCTCATCTTCATCAACCAGATTCGTATGAAAATTGGCGTGATGTTCGGTAACCCGGAAACCACCACCGGCGGTAACGCGCTGAAGTTCTACGCCTCCGTGCGTCTGGATATCCGTCGTATCGGTGCGGTGAAAGAGGGCGACAACGTTGTCGGCAGCGAAACCCGCGTTAAAGTGGTGAAAAACAAAATTGCCGCGCCGTTTAAACAGGCTGAATTCCAGATCCTCTACGGCGAAGGGATTAACTTCTTCGGTGAGCTGGTCGATCTCGGCGTGAAAGAGAAGCTGATTGAGAAAGCCGGCGCATGGTACAGCTATAACGGTGATAAAATCGGTCAGGGTAAAGCGAACGCCATCTCCTGGCTGAAAGAGAACCCGGCTGCGGCAAAAGAGATCGAGAAGAAAGTTCGTGAACTGCTGCTGAGCAATCAGGACTCCACGCCAGACTTCGCGGTTGATGGCAACAGCGAAGCGGAAACCGGGCAAGATTTCTGATATCGTCTGAACAGACTAACAAGGGGCCGCTTATGCGGCCCTTTTGCTTTTTTTGATTAGCGAGGCTGACCGTGACTGAAACTTCATCCCGCCGCTCTGACTACGCCAGGCTGCTGGATCGCGCGATTCGCATTCTGGCAATGCGCGACCACAGCGAACAGGAGCTAAGGCGAAAACTGGCTGCACCGGTCATGAGCAAAAACGGCCCTGAAGCGTTAGATGTGACGCCGGAAGAGGTCGATAAAGTCGTTGAATGGTGCATTGAGAACCGCTATCTGGACGACGAACGCTTTGTCCGTCAGTTCATTGCCAGCCGCAGCCGCAAGGGGTACGGCCCGGCGCGCGTCCGCCAGGAGCTAAAGCAGAAGGGGATCTCCCGCGAGACGACAGAGGCAGCCATGCGCGAGTGCGAAATCGACTGGGCGCGGCTTGCCAAAGAGCAGGCGCAGCGAAAATATGGCGACCCCCTGCCCAGCGTATTTGCAGAAAAAGTCAAAATTCAGCGCTTTTTGCTCTACCGCGGCTATCTGATGGAGGATATTCAGGAAATCTGGCGAAATTTTGCAGATTGACCCATCCGGGATTTTACTTCCCCGTGAAGAAAACTTATCTTATTCCCACTTTATTTTCGTGAGTAGCCTGCCGGTCGATACTGGGTAGTGGCTGCCAGCGACATTTCGTTAGCTTGATTTCAGGATAATTATGAGCAAGAGCACCGCTGAGATCCGTCAGGCGTTTCTCGACTTTTTCCATAGTAAAGGACATCAGGTAGTTGCGAGCAGCTCCCTGGTGCCGCATAACGACCCGACCCTGCTGTTTACCAACGCCGGGATGAACCAGTTCAAGGATGTTTTCCTTGGTCTCGACAAACGTAATTATTCGCGCGCGACCACCGCGCAGCGTTGCGTTCGTGCGGGTGGTAAGCACAACGATCTGGAAAACGTCGGCTACACCGCGCGTCACCACACCTTCTTTGAAATGCTGGGTAACTTCAGCTTTGGCGATTACTTCAAGCAGGATGCCATCAAATACGCATGGGAGCTGCTGACCGGTGAAAACTGGTTCGCCCTGCCGAAAGAAAAACTGTGGGTGACCGTCTACGAAACCGACGATGAAGCGTTCGATATCTGGGCAAATGAAGTTGGCGTACCGCGCGAGCGTATTATCCGCATCGGCGACAACAAAGGCGCGCCGTTTGCTTCCGATAACTTCTGGCAGATGGGTGACACCGGGCCGTGCGGTCCATGCACCGAAATCTTCTTCGACCATGGCGACCATATCTGGGGCGGCCCTCCGGGAACGCCGGAAGAAGACGGCGATCGCTATATTGAGATCTGGAATATCGTCTTCATGCAGTTCAACCGTCAGGCTGACGGAACCATGGAGCCGCTGCCGAAGCCGTCCGTAGATACCGGTATGGGCCTCGAGCGTATTGCCGCCGTGCTGCAGCACGTCAACTCCAACTACGATATCGACCTGTTCCGCGATCTGATTAAGAGCGTGGCGAAGGTTACCGGCGCGACCGATCTCTCGAACAAGTCGCTGCGCGTTATCGCTGACCACATTCGCTCCTGCGCATTCCTGATTGCCGATGGCGTTATCCCGTCGAATGAAAACCGCGGCTACGTGCTGCGCCGCATCATTCGTCGCGCAATTCGCCATGGCAACATGCTGGGCGCGAAGGAGACCTTCTTCTGGAAACTGGTTGCCCCGCTGATTGACGTGATGGGTTCCGCTGGCGAAGAGCTGAAACAGCAGCAGGCTCAGGTTGAGCAGGTGCTGAAGACCGAAGAAGAGCAGTTTGCCCGTACGCTGGAGCGCGGACTGGCGCTGCTGGATGAAGAGCTGGCTAAACTGCAGGGCGACACGCTGGACGGCGAAACCGCTTTCCGCCTGTACGACACCTACGGCTTCCCGGTTGACCTGACCGCGGACGTTTGCCGCGAACGCAACATCAAGGTTGACGAAGCCGGCTTTGAAGCCGCGATGGAAGAGCAGCGCCGTCGCGCGCGCGAATCCAGCGGCTTTGGCGCGGACTACAATGCGATGATCCGCGTCGACGGCGCCTCTGAGTTTAAAGGCTATGACAGCCTGGAACTGAATGGCAAAGTCACCGCGCTGTTTATCGATGGTAAAGCGGTTGACGCGGTGAACGCCGGTCAGGAAGCGGTTGTTATCCTCGACCAGACGCCGTTCTACGCCGAATCCGGCGGCCAGGTGGGTGACAAAGGCGAACTGAAGGGCGCCGGTTTCTCCTTCCAGGTCAGCGACGCGCAGAAGTACGGCCAGGCAATTGGCCATATTGGTAAACTGACCAGCGGTTCGCTTAAAGTCGGCGACGCCGTGCAGGCCGATGTCGATCAGGCTCGCCGCCAGCGTATCCGCCTGAACCACTCCGCGACGCACCTGATGCACGCGGCGCTGCGCCAGGTTCTCGGTACGCACGTTGCGCAGAAAGGCTCTCTGGTCAACGACAAAGCATTGCGCTTCGACTTCTCGCATTTTGAAGCGATGAAGCCGGAGGAGATCCGTGCGGTAGAAGATCTGGTGAACGCGCAAATTCGTCGCAACCTGCCGATCGAAACCAATATCATGGATATTGACGCTGCGCGTGAATCCGGCGCGATGGCGCTGTTTGGCGAGAAATATGACGATCGCGTTCGCGTGCTGAGCATGGGCGATTTTTCCACCGAGCTGTGCGGCGGTACGCACGCCTCGCGCACCGGTGATATCGGCCTGTTCCGCATTACCTCTGAATCCGGTACCGCCGCTGGCGTGCGCCGTATCGAAGCGGTGACCGGCGAAGGCGCGATGGCGATGCTGCACGCGCAGAGCGATCTGCTGGGCGATATTGCACAGCTGCTGAAAGGGGATACCCACAGCCTCGGTGACAAAGTCCGCGCCGCGTTAGAACGCAGCCGTCAGCTGGAAAAAGAGCTGCAGCAGCTGAAAGAGCAGGCTGCCGTGCAGGAGAGCGCAAATCTCTCCAGCAAAGCGGAAGAGATTAACGGTGTTAAGCTGCTGGTCAGCGAGCTGGCCGGCGTTGAGCCGAAAATGCTGCGTACTATGGTTGACGATCTGAAAAATCAGCTGGGTTCAACGATTGTCGTGTTGGCCACGGTCGCAGAAGGTAAGGTTTCTCTGATTGCAGGTGTGTCTAAGGATGTGACAGACCGCGTTAAAGCCGGGGAACTGATTGGTATGCTCGCCCAGCAGGTGGGCGGTAAAGGGGGCGGTCGTCCGGATATGGCGCAAGCCGGCGGTACCGATGCGTCTGCTCTCCCTGCTGCGTTAGCCAGTGTGAAAGGCTGGGTAAGCGCAAAACTGTAATAACTATAATTGCATAGATGCTGTGATTCTCGGATTACAGCATCTTGCGCGAGAAGCACTGATAACGATAAAGTCGGGTTGAAGTTGTGTATATCGGCTAAACTTAGGTTTAACAGAATGTGATGCCGTGACTGCTTACACCGTAGGGTGTTTGTCATCGCTTACTTTTTGGCGTTATATGATGGATAATGCCGGGATACGAGAGACCCGACTCTTTTAATCTTTCAAGGAGCAAAGAATGCTGATTCTGACTCGTCGAGTTGGTGAGACCCTCATGATTGGAGATGAGGTCACTGTGACAGTTTTAGGGGTGAAGGGTAACCAGGTACGTATTGGCGTTAATGCCCCTAAAGAAGTCTCCGTGCATCGTGAAGAGATCTACCAGCGTATCCAGGCTGAAAAATCCCAGCAGTCCAGTTACTAAGGTTTTCGCGCCTCGCTATTTTGTGAGGCGCCTCCTTCCACCCGCCGTTTTTGCCAATTTTCCTCTCCGATAGCCTCTCATTTTTGTCTCTTTCTCCGCATCCGCGACAGTTATCTTTTGCGTTAGCCGCGGCGTAATCAGCAATTTCTTGTTGATAAAATACTCTTTTTGCCGTTTTCACAGGCTAATTGCGCGGGAAGTGTGCAAACGAAAAAAAGGTCTCGAAAAAAGGTTTGACTTATAAGTACCAGAAAGTAATATGTGCGCCATCGCAGCGACGAAGAGCAGAAACAAGTTCTTCGAAGCACTCGTAAGAGGCGTGTGGTGAGGTGGCCGAGAGGCTGAAGGCGCTCCCCTGCTAAGGGAGTATGCGGTCAAAAGCTGCATCCGGGGTTCGAATCCCCGCCTCACCGCCATTTTGCATCCGTAGCTCAGCTGGATAGAGTACTCGGCTACGAACCGAGCGGTCGGAGGTTCGAATCCTCCCGGATGCACCATATTCTCCATACCTTCAGCAACGAAGGTGTGAATGAGGTGGCGGTATTAGCCGCAAGCACCAGGGAGGATAACGTTGCTTTAGCAACGGCCCGAAGGGCGAGTCATCCTCCCGGATGCACCATCTTACTTGATACTGCTTTAGCAGCAGTATCAAAATCTGCAGTAAAGTAAGTTTCCCGATGCATCCGTAGCTCAGCTGGATAGAGTACTCGGCTACGAACCGAGCGGTCGGAGGTTCGAATCCTCCCGGATGCACCATCTTCTCCGAGATAGCAGCTACGCTGTTGTTTCACGGTCTGCGAGATAATCGCCAGCGCCGGGGAGGATAACGTTGCTTCAGCAACGGCCCGAAGGGCGAACCGAGTGAGTCATCCTCCCGGATGCACCATCTCTTACTTGATACGGCTTTAGCAGCGGTATCAATATCGGCAGTAAAGCAAGTTTCCCGATGCATCCGTAGCTCAGCTGGATAGAGTACTCGGCTACGAACCGAGCGGTCGGAGGTTCGAATCCTCCCGGATGCACCATCTTACTTGATACAGCTTTAGCAGCAGTACCAAAATCTGCAGTAAAGTAAGTTTCCCGATGCATCCGTAGCTCAGCTGGATAGAGTACTCGGCTACGAACCGAGCGGTCGGAGGTTCGAATCCTCCCGGATGCACCATATTCTCCATACCTTCAGCAACGAAGGTGTGAATGAGGTGGCGGTATTAGCCGCAAGCACCAGGGAGGATAACGTTGCTTCAGCAACGGCCCGAAGGGCGAACCCAGTGAGTCATCCTCCCGGATGCACCATCTTCTCCGAGATAGCAGCTACGCTATTGTTCCATGGTCTGCGAGATAATCGCCAGCGCCAGGGAGGATAACGTTGCTTCAGAAACGGCCCGAAGGGCGAACCCACTGTTGTTTCACGGCCAGCCACTCTCCTTACCTCAAAACCCCTTAAGCGCAATCATTCACCTTATTCTTCAGCACTTTTTTCATTGGCAACTCCCTCTTTCCACTATAATTTATTCCTGTATATCGATCTGATTTTGGGTGAGATAAGTGCAAGGAGAGAAATCCATGAAATGGTTCAAAGCAATATCTGCGTTTTGCGCGACGCTTCTGGTCGCCGTATCGCTGGCGGGCTGCGCAGGTTCGTCCACAAAGGAAAGTACTGGTGGGTACATTGACGATACCGTCGTGACCACCAAAGTCAAAACCGCGCTCTTCAATGATAAAGAGATTAAGTCTTCGGAAATTAGCGTCCAGACCTTTAAAGGTCGTGTACAGCTGAGCGGCTTTGTCTCATCCGCCGAAAGCGCTAAACGTGCGGTAGAAGTGACGCGAAAAGTGCAGGGCGTTCGCGTGGTGGAGAACGATTTAAGAATCAAATAAACGCATCAGATTGCATCTGTATCGACAAGGGCGCCTTCGAGCGCCCTTGTCGCATCTGCCGCTGGCAGCGACAAACCTGACCTTTTGCGTTACAGTAAGACCTCCTTAACCGGTTGGTGAGAAGACGATGTACGAACGTTATGCAGGACTGATTTTTGATATGGATGGCACGATCCTCGATACCGAGCCGACGCATCGTAAGGCATGGAACGAGGTTCTCGGACGTTACGGTATGCGTTTTGATATGCAGGCTATGGTCGCGCTTAACGGCTCTCCAACCTGGCGGATTGCTCAGGCCATTATCGAATTAAACCAGGCTGATTTAGATCCTCACCTTCTGGCGCGGGAAAAGACGGACGCGGTGAAAGCGATGCTGCTTGATAGCGTCCGTCCTCTGCCGCTGATTGAAGTGGTTAAAGAGTGGCACGGTCGTCGTCCGATGTCAGTCGGTACCGGCAGCGAGAGCGCCGTTGCTGAAGCGCTGCTGGCCCATCTGGGCCTGCGTCACTACTTCTCGGCGGTGGTTGCCGCCGATCATGTCGCCAACCATAAACCCGCACCTGATACTTTCTTACTCTGCGCTGAGCGCATGGGCGTTGCGGCGGAAAAATGCGTGGTCTTTGAAGATGCGGACTTCGGTCTGCAGGCGGCGAAGCGGGCCGGAATGGATGCCGTGGACGTGCGATTGTTGTGAGCGACGCGCTGTCGCTGATATCGCTGTTTGCCAGCAGCTTTTTAAGCGCCACGCTGCTTCCCGGTAACTCGGAAGTGGTGTTGATCGCCATGCTCCTGGCGGGGGGGAGTCAGCCGTGGTTACTGGTTTTAATAGCAATAATCGGTAATAGCCTTGGAGGGGTAACTAACGTTATTCTGGGGCGCCTGTTTCCGCTGCGCAAAACATCGCGCTGGCAGGAGAAGGCGTCCGGCTGGCTGAGGCGTTACGGCGCGGTCACGCTATTATTAAGCTGGGCGCCTGTTATAGGCGATTTGCTGTGTTTACTGGCGGGATGGATGCGCATTTCCTGGGGACCAGTGCTCTTTTTTTTATGCCTTGGCAAAGCATTACGCTATATCGTCATTGCGGCGATAACGCTTCAGGGCATGACGTGGTGGCACTAATTGGACTGACGGTTCAACCATGACAATTATGCTAATTCAAACGATTTCGACAGGCGGGAGGTCAAATTGATCCCGGACGTATCACAGGCGCTGGCCTGGCTGGAAAAAAATCCGCAGGCGCTGCAGGGTATTCAACGTGGTCTTGAACGCGAAACGCTGCGCGTCAACGCTGACGGCACGCTGGCCACTACCGGTCATCCGCAGGCACTGGGTTCAGCGCTGACTCATAAATGGATTACCACCGATTTTGCCGAAGCTTTGCTGGAATTTATTACGCCGGTTGATGGCGATATCCAGCATATGCTCACCCTCATGCGCGATGTTCATCGCTATACCGCACGCCATATTGGCGACGAGCGGATGTGGCCGCTGAGCATGCCTTGCTATATCGCGCCCGGCCAGGATATTGAACTGGCGCAGTACGGTTCCTCTAATATCGGCCGCCTGAAAACGCTGTATCGCGAAGGGCTGAAAAATCGCTACGGCGCGCTGATGCAAACCATCTCCGGCGTGCACTATAACTTCTCGCTGCCGATGGCTTTCTGGCAGGCTAAGTGCGGCGTTGAGGATGCTGAAAGCGGTAAAGAGGCGATTTCAGCGGGCTATTTCCGCTCCATTCGCAACTATTACCGTTTTGGTTGGGTGATTCCATACCTGTTCGGCGCCTCTCCGGCGATCTGCTCGTCGTTCCTGCAGGGCAAACCGACGGCGCTGCCGTTTGAGAAAGCCGGCAACGGCATGTACTACCTGCCTTATGCGACCTCGTTGCGCCTGAGCGATCTGGGCTATACCAATAAATCGCAAAGCAATCTCGGAATTACGTTTAACGATCTCTACGAGTATGTGGCAGGATTGAAGCGGGCGATTAAAACGCCTTCCGAAGAGTATGAAAATATTGGGCTGGAGAAAGACGGCAAGCGTCTGCAAATCAACAGCAACGTGCTGCAGATCGAAAACGAGCTGTACGCGCCGATTCGCCCGAAACGCGTGACCCGCAGCGGCGAAACGCCTTCCGACGCGCTGCTGCGCGGCGGTATTGAGTACATTGAAGTTCGCTCCCTGGATATCAATCCGTTCTCACCGATTGGCGTTGATGAGCAGCAGGTGCGTTTCCTCGATCTGTTTATGGTCTGGTGCGTGCTGGCCGATGCGCCGGAGATGAGCAGCGACGAGCTGCTGTGCACGCGCACCAACTGGAATCGGGTGATTCTGGAAGGCCGTAAGCCGGGCCTGACGCTGGGTATTGGCTGCGAAACCGCTCAGTTCCCGCTGGCTCAGGTCGGCAAAGATCTGTTCCGCGATTTACGCCGCGTGGCGCAAACGCTGGATAGCATCCACGGATGCCAGGCCTATCAGCAGGTCTGCGATGAGCTGGTCGCCTGCTTCGATAATCCGGAATTAACCTTCTCGGCGCGCATTCTGCGTTCTATGCTTGAAGAGGGGATTGGCGGTACCGGCAGAGAACTGGCCGATCGGTATCGGACGATGCTGCGCGAAGAGCCGCTGGAAATTTTAAGCGAAGCGGATTTTGTCGCCGAGCGTGAAGCATCGGTACAGCGTCAGAAGAAGGTGGAGGCGGCGGATAGCGAGCCGTTTGAAGCGCTGCTGACACGGCACGCGTAGTTTTACGAGCCGTAAAAAAGAAAACGGCCACATCACTGTGGCCAAACTTTCATCTCTGATTCAGGGATGATGATGATAATAAATGCGCGTCTTTCATATACTCAGACTCGCGGCCTCAAAAAGAGTTCATTTTATTTTAAAAAAAATCACTATCGGAGGTGAAGAATGCCGTTGTTAGATAGTTTCACAGTCGACCATACCCGAATGGAAGCGCCTGCGGTGCGTGTCGCGAAGAAAATGAACACGCCTCACGGCGATGAAATCACCGTTTTCGATCTGCGATTCTGCGTGCCAAACCAGGAAGTGATGCCGGAAAGAGGCATTCACACCCTAGAGCACCTGTTTGCCGGCTTCATGCGCGATCACCTGAACGGCAACGGTGTGGAAATTATCGACATCTCTCCGATGGGCTGCCGCACCGGGTTCTATATGAGCCTGATCGGTACGCCGGACGAGCAGCGCGTCGCGGATGCCTGGAAAGCGGCGATGGCTGACGTGCTGAAGGTGAAAGATCAGAATCAGATCCCGGAGCTGAACGTTTATCAGTGCGGAACCTACACCATGCACTCGCTGGAGGAAGCTCAGGAAATCGCTCGCCATATTATTGAGCGCGATGTCCGCGTCAACAGCAACGATGAGCTGGCGCTGCCGAAAGAAAAACTGCAAGAACTGCACATCTAGTGCTTCTGCCACGGCCCGGCGAACCGCGTCGGGCCGCTACTCCCTGACGCCGCGATGTCGACGACTTTAACCTTCAATTTTCAACACCGTTCGCTGGTGCCTTTTGCCCATGATTACGCCCATGGCGATAGCGAACCCTGGCATCAGCACGATTGCGCCCAGCTGCTGCATATCCTCAGCGGCGTGGTGCGGGTGGAAACCGCGCAGGGTTATTGGGTTGTGCCGCCGGGCCGTGGCGTCTGGCTGCCCGCCGGTACGCCGCATACCCTACGGGTGACCGGCGTCGCGGCCGCGCGAACCCTGTTTATCGATCCCCTTGCCCGGGCCGATCTCCCCTCATCCTGCCAGATAGTCCAGGTGACTCCGCTGCTGCGTGAACTGATCGTCGCATCGCTGACGCTGGCGGAATCCTACGCGCCGGACAGCCGCGATGAACGCATTTACGAACTGATCCTCGATGAAATTCGCGGCATGGCAGTGCTGCCGTTTGGCCTGCCGGAGCCGCAAAGCGAAGCGCTGCGCCGTTTATGCCAGAAGGTAAGAGAAGCGCCCGGCGAACCCTGGAGCAGCGCCGAGGCGGCGAAGGAGAGCAGCATGAGCGAGCGCACGCTGAATCGTCATTTTCAGCAGCAGACCTCGCTCACCTGGAGCGAGTGGGTGCGCCGGGCGAAGCTGATGGAAGCGCTGGTTCGCCTGGCACAGGGGCATTCGGTATTGCGGGTGGCGCTGGATCTCGGCTACGGCAGCCATAGCGCTTTTAGCGCCATGTTTCGCCGGGTGATAGGCGTGGCCCCCAGCGACTACTTCCGCTCGCCGGCGTAATGGCCTGCGCTCATCGCATTGCACAACGCCTGCAGCGAGGCGCGCGCCACGTCGCTATCAATTCCTACCCCCCAGCGGCTGTCGCCATTCGGGAAGACGCAGCGAATATAGGCCACTGAACGGCTGTCGCTACGTTCGCCGAGGGTATGCTCATGATAATCTTTAATCACGATGTGTTGCTTTAACAGGCCGCTCAGCCCGCTGGCGGCGGCGGACAGCAGGCCGTTGCCGCGGCTCTGCAGTCGTCGCGTTTCACCGGCGATGCGCAGGGTCGCCTGCAGAGAAAGCTGGCCGTCCTGCTGGCTATCGCTTTGGTAATCCAGCAGCGCAAGCGGCGGCTGGGGCAGAAGTCCGTAGCGGGCGCGAAACAGCTGCCACAGCGCGTTCTGGGTCATCTCTTTACCATGCGTATCGGTTTCGTGCTGAACGTGCAGGCTAAAATCCTGCTGCAGCGCGCGCGGCAGCTTCAGGCCATGATTCTGCTCAATCAGCCACGCGCTGCCGCTTTTGCCGGACTGGCTGTTGACGCGGATCACCGCTTCGTAGCTACAGCCGATATCCTGCGGGTCGATGGGCAGATAGGGCATTTCCCAGCGTTCGCCGGGCCGGCGGGCATCGAACCCTTTTTTGATCGCATCCTGATGCGAGCCGGAAAAGGCGGTATAGGCGAGGCTTCCCGCCCACGGGTGGCGCGGATGAACCGGGATCTGGTTGCAGCTTTCGACAATTTCGACCACCCGGTTCATTTCGGAGAAGCTGAGCCGGGGATCGACGCCCTGGCTGTAGAGATTCATCGCCAGCGTCACCAGACAGACGTTACCGGTGCGTTCGCCGTTGCCGAACAGGCAGCCTTCGACGCGGTCGGCGCCGGCCATCACCGCCAGCTCCGCGCTGGCGACGCCGGTTCCCCGGTCGTTATGCGGATGGACGCTGATGCACACATCGGCGCGGCGCGAGAAGTGACGACAAAAATACTCAATTTGATCGGCATAAACGTTAGGCGTGCTCACTTCTACCGTCGCGGGCAGATTGATAATCATCGGCCGTTCGGCGCAGGGCTGCCAGATTTGCGCCACCGATTCGCAAATCTCCAGCGCGAATTCCGGCTCGGTGAAGCAGAAGGTTTCCGGGGAATACTCGTATTGCCAGCGGGTCTGCGGCTGCTGTTCGCACTGCTGGCGGATAAGCCGGGTGGCGCGGGTCGCCAGCTCGACCACCTGCGCTTTGTTCATTCCAAAAACCAGCTCGCGGAACAGCGGAGCGGTGGCGTTATAGAGGTGAACGGTGGCGCGGTGGGCATCGCGCAGCGATTCGAAGGTCCTGAGGATTAAATCTTCCCGCGCCTGGGTCAGCACCTGAATCGTCACATCCTGCGGGATACGCCGTTCTTCAATCAGTTGACGCACAAAGTTGAAATCGGTTTGCGAAGCCGAGGGAAATGCCACCTCGATCTCTTTAAATCCGCACTCCAGCAGCAAGTCCCAGAACTGCAGCTTGCGCGCGCTGTCCATCGGCTCGGCCAGCGCCTGGTTGCCGTCGCGCAGGTCGGTGGAGAGCCAGCGGGGGGCGCGGGCTATTTTTTGCTCCGGCCAGCGGCGGTCGGGCAGGGCAATCGGCGGATAGGGACGGTATTTTTCACCGGGTTGAGTCAGCATGATTTTCTCCTTCTTAGCGGATCTTCATCGTGCACGACAGAGCGAAAAGGCATCTCCAGCGAACTGGACATCAACTAGCGTAAACCGGACAACCTGCGTGTTGGGCAATAAAAAAGGGATCCGCAGATCCCTTCAGGTCAAACCTTAGTGCGCGCCGCCGCCGCCGCCCCCGGCGCTAAACGGCGGCCTGGCAAACCACACCAGCCCGAGCAGTAGGATAAATATTGCCGCCGAGAACCAGAAAATTTCGTTGGCGGAGATTATCAGCCCCTGGTTGGTTATCTGCTGCGCTATCCAGCCGGACGCCTGCTGTTGCGTCATCCCTAATCCCTGCAGCTGATCGTACATCTGCTGGGCGTTGGGATTATACGGCGTCACCGATTCGGTAAGCTGAGCATGGTGCAGCGCCTCGCGGTTCGTCCACATAGTGGTGGTAATCGAGGTGCCGATGGAGCCCGCCAGGGTACGCGTGAAGTTCGACAGGCTCGATGCCGCCGCCAGCCGTTCCGGCGGCAGGCCGGAAAGCGTAATGGTCGTCAGCGGCATAAAGAAGCAGGCCACCGCGAAGCCCTGGATAAACTGCGGCCACGCCGAGGCGCCGAAGTCCATACCCGGTTCGAAGGTCCACGCGCGCCAGTAGAAACAGACCGCGTACATAATAAAGCTGAAGGTGACCAGCCGACGCATATCCAGCTTATGCGCGAAGCGGCCGATAATCGGCGACAGGATTACCGGGATCACCCCGACCGGGGCCGAGGCCAGACCGGCCCAGGTGGCGGTATAGCCGTATACCTCCTGCAGTAGCTGCGGCAACAGCACGATAGCGCCGAAGTAGAGCATATAGGCGAGGCTGATACACAGGCAGCCGATGGTGAAGTTTCGCGACTTAAAGAGCGACAGGTCGACTATCGGGTTGTCGTCGGTTAGCTCCCAGACGATCAGGAAGCTTATCGCCACCACCGCGACAATGGTCAGGATGATGATCTCGTTTGAGGCGAACCAGTCCAGCTCTTTACCCCGGTCGAGCATCACCTGCAGGCTACCGATACCAATAATCAGCAGCGCCAGGCCAACGCCGTCAATCCGCCGCTGCTCGGTGCGGGTTTCGCGGTTGCGCAGGGTCTGTAGCGTCATGACCACCACGGCGATGCCAATCGGCACGTTGATAAAGAAGATCCAGCCCCAGTGGTAGTTGTCGCTGATATAGCCGCCGAGAATCGGGCCGCAAATCGGCGCGACGATCACCGTCATTGACCACAGCGCCAGGGCGATAGAGCGCTTGGCGGGCGGATAGTTGCTGAGCAGCAGACTTTGCGACAGCGGAATCAGCGGACCGGCGACGATCCCCTGAATCACGCGGAAGAAAATTAGCATCGTCAGGCTGTTTGACATGCCGCAGGCCCAGGAGGCGATGGCGAACGCCACCGTCGACCAGAGGAACAGCTTCACTTCACCTACGCGCTTTGCCAGCCAGCCGGTAATCGGAATGGAGATAGCGTTCGCCACCCCAAACGAGGTGATAACCCAGGTCCCCTGGCTCAACGATGAGCCAAGGTTACCGGCGATGGTGGGGATGGCCACGTTGGCGATGGTGGAGTCCAGCACCTGCATAAAGGTCGCGAGCGACAGCGCAATGGTCATAATGACCAGCTGCGCGCCTTCCAGCGGTTTTTGCTGTTGCATTACGCTCACCCCGAATTATCCGGCGTTGGCCTGGATGATGTCGTTTATCAGCTTATTGACCGGCTCAAGGCCGATTTCGCGGGCATTGCTTTCGTAAACCGGAGAGCTGCGTACCTGGCTTGCCAGCATCTCGCCGCCGCGGTCGGTGGTGTTCACTTCAACCAGGGTCGAAAGGCCGATGCGCAGCGGGTGCTCTGCCAGCTGTTTTTCATCCAGCTCGATACGTACCGGCAGGCGCTGAACCACTTTGATCCAGTTGCCGGTGGCGTTCTGCGCGGGCAGCAGCGAGAAGGCGCTACCGGTGCCCATATCGAGGCCGACCACTTTACCGGTGTATTTCACATCGTCACCGTAAATATCGCTGATCACGGTGGCCGGCTGACCGATACGCATGTGCGCCAGCTGGGTTTCTTTAAAGTTGGCGTCAATCCACAGGTTGGTCGCTGGCACGACGGCCATCAGCGGGGTGGTGGTGGTGATTTGCGCGCCGGGCTGTACGGAGCGACGCGAAACGTAGCCGCTAATCGGGCTGACGATTTTCGTCCGCTGCAGGGCCAGCCAGGCGTTACGCACTTCGGTGGCCGCTTGTAGTACCGCAGGCTGCTGTTCCAGCTTCGTGCCCAGAACGATCGCCTGATTGGCGTTGTATTGCTGAATCGCCACGTCCAGTTCGGCCTGCGCGCTGGCAACCGTGTCGCGCGCGTGCTGCAGCTCTTCGCGGCCAATCAGGTTGGCGGCCCCCAGCGGAATACGACGGTTAAGGTCGGTCTGCGCCTGGGAAAGCGCGGTTTTTTTCACGTCGATGCTGGCCTGCAGCTGCTTGCTGTTGATCATCTGCTGGCGCGTTTGACGTACGCTGGCGGCCAGCTGGGTTTGCGCTTTTTCAAACGCCTGCTGGGCATCGGTCTGGTCGAGGGTGACCAGCGGATCGCCTTTTTGCACGTAGTCGGTGTTGTCGGCCCAGACTTTCGTCACGCTGCCGGACACCTGCGCCATAATTTGTACCTGATTCCCTGCCACGTACGCGTCGTCGGTCTCTTCGAAGTGACGCAGTACCAAAAACCAATAAATCCCGTATGCCACGGCAACAATAATAAAGAGCAAGGTCAGCAGCAGGAGGGCGCCTTTACGTTTCCCTTTTTTGCTGCCCGGTTGCTGCGGGGTTTGGCTCTCCGCATTTGCGCTCATGTTATTCTCCACGATCTTATTATTTCACATCGGCTGAGCCGACCTGTTTATCAGAAAGGCCAGCAGAAGATCTGCTGGCCTGTCCGTTTTCCTTGTCAATCCAGAAAAATTGTTGAGCGGTTGGTTCCGCGCTTAGCGCAGAGACTCCGCAAGCACGCCATCCTCTTCCATTTGGTCAAGGCGACCAAGCAGCTTACGGGTGATGTGCTCGAGCTGATCTTTTTCGCTGGTGCTTAAAGAAGACCAGAGCTGATGCAGGCAGTTGTGCTGCGGGGGTAACACTTCGCGCAGGAACTGATGCCCCTTTTCGGTAAGCTGTAAATGCAGGCAGCGACGATCGTTATCGCTTTCGCGGCGCTCAATCCAGCCGCGTTTTTCCAGCTCGTCGGCAATGCGCGTGGCGTTGGTACGCGAAGAGCCCAGCGCGCAGCTCAGCTCGGAAGGCTGAATGCTGTGGTTTTCCTGAGACTCGAGCGTGATCAGCGCCATAAACAATGTCTCGTTAATCCCTTGCGCTTTCAGCATCTTGTTGCGGTTTTCCAGCAATTTTCCCTGCATATGCATGCAAAGACGGGTGAGCAGAATCTCCTGAAAAGGAAAGTCTTCGTGACGGCTGGCGCGGAACTTGAGCATTTGCTCAATGGGAGTAAACGAACTATCCATTTTGGTTATGACCTCATTAATTACAGTCGATATAATAACTATTGTGACAAATAAATCAAATGAATTATTGACAGAAATTGATACTTTAAGCTTATAGCCATGTGCCGATTTTCCAGACAACACCGTAGGTTAGGGCGCTTAATAGTGTAGGCAAAATAATGCTGCGCGTTTTCCAGAAAGCCAGGCCCAGCACGGCGAAGCCAGCCAGCGTGGGCAGCAGGCGGCGGGCATCGTGGAGAATTTCCGGTACGCTGGAGACCACCAGCAGCGCGCAAATAGAGGCGATGCCGATGGTGTCCAGCAGCACGCTGACCGGCCCGCGACGCGTCGGACGCGCGTTCCCGGCACGCAGGCGCAGCGGCAGATAGCGGAACAGATAATTTACGCAGCCGACCACGAGGCCGATAATTAAAACATCACTGTTCATCGGGCATCCCCTCAATGCTGGCCTGCACCAGCGCGGTCAGACAGCCGCAGACGATCCCGGCAAGGATGGCGGCGGGAATGGAAAACAGGATGATCCCCCCCAGCGCCCCTGCCAGCGCGGCGGTTACGCTAAGCGACTGCTTGCGCTGGAAAGAAGCCAGCAAAAAGCTCATAAACAGCGCGGGAAGCATAAAGCCCAGCGCCGCTTCCACCGCCGGAAAGTCGGTCAGCAGGCCGCTGCCCGAATAAGCGCCGATCAGCGTACCGAAGACCCATGACGCCCAGGACATCAAAGCGATACCGATCATCCAGTTTTCGCTCCAGCGTCGATTGTCGCGTACCAGTTTAGCAGTGGCGGCGGCAAAGACCTCATCGGTCAGGCCGAATGCCCATACCGCGGTTTTTTTCTTGCTCAGCGCGCGCTGGATGCGGCTGCGCAGGGAAGGGCCGTAGAGAACGTGGCGAACGTCCATCGCCATGACGGTGAGCGCGGCGACCCACAGCGAGCTTCCCGCCGCCAGCATCGCGGTGATCACGAACTGGCTGGCGCCCGCGTAAATAATGCAGGAGAAGAACAGACTTTCCAGCGGAGTGAAGCCGAGCTTAGTGGCGTTGAGGCCGAAGGCGAAGGCCACGGGGATATAGCTGATGACGATCGGCAGGCTGTCTTTCAGGCCTTCAGCCAGCGTGGCCGCGTCAGCGGGAGGAGAGTGCGTCAATGCGTCAGGATTTTCCATAGGAATTGCTTATTGATAACTCACGTGAAAATCACATGATTAAACAGGTGGATTTACCTTAGCAGAGAGCGGTGCGGCTTAACAGTAACGAAAACGTTGATGGCTAAAGTTATGCAGTTTATTTGCATATCAATCCATCATTTAGAACAGGAGATGTCGTGTTGTGCAGGATGCGGTCTTCCCCGGGGGCGGCGCAAAGCGCCTTGCCCGGGCTACGGCTTTTGTAGCCCGGGCAGATGCGTAGCATCGCCGCCGGGAATTGGCTATAAAGTGGGAGACTATTTCTGCGCGGCCAGCGCTTCGTTCACCCAGCCGTCAAACTGCTGCTGGTGGGCTTTGATCCAGCCGTCGACGTGGCCTTGGATATCTGCTTCTGAACCATGTCCCTCGTGCATCATGGCATTCTCGGCGTTGATGTCGGCAATCGGCAGCTTCATGATGCTAAACAGCTTCGCCGCCGCCGGGTTTTTCTCGGCCCAGGCCTTATTGGCGACGATATGCATGGTGCTGACCGGGAAGCCGTAGTTGGCGCCATTAGAGAGCTTCGTGTCGATGTTTTTTTGCACACCCGGCAGGGAGGAGAATGGCACCTGCAGCCAGACGACGTCTTTACCCGGCTTCAGCACATCGCTGACCCAGTAAGGTGTCCAGGTGTAGTAGATGACCGGCTTGCCCTCTTTATAACGGGCAATGGTGTCGGCCATCATGGCGGCATAGTTACCCTGATTGTGGGTGACGGTATTATTCAGGCCATAGGCATCAAGCTGATGGTTGATCACCGCTTCACAGCCCCAGCCCGGGGTGCAGCCGGTCAGGTCGGCTTTACCGTCGCCGTTGGTGTCAAACAGTTTGGCGATTTTCGGGTCTTTTAACTGATCGATAGATTTAATGTGGTACTGCTCGGCCGTTTTCTTATCAATCAGATAGCCCTGCGCCGCACCGTTCACAAACACGCCTTCGCGGTAGAACTTTTTATCCCCGCCGGCGGCAGCGTACATATCGTCGTGCAGGGGCTGCCAGTTGACGGCGGTAAAAGTGGCGTCGCCGGAGGCGAGCGAAGTATAGCCAACGTTGTAATCCACTTCGCTCGGCTTATCGACGGTATAACCGAGTTTCTCCAGCGCGCGGCTGACCAGCAGGGTCTGGAAGGTCTCTTCCGAAATGGTGCTCTGAATCGGCTTAACGGTAATGCCTTTGCCAGGCAGATCCGCCGCGAAGGCGGTGGTGGAAATGAGGGCGGTTAACGCTGTGGCAAGGATCGCTGTATGTCGCATCGTTGTTCCTTTTATTTATCAGAAGGGAAGTCTATCCCCCCGGCTGTCGGGGGGATGGGCTCTTATTTACAGAAAGGGCGAGTTATCAGCCCCAGTGGGCCGGTTGCATACCAGCGGCGGTTGCCGCGGCTGCGTGAGTCCCGTCCTACGGCCTGAGTCAGACGGTCAAGAATAATGGCGAGGATAACAATCCCGACGCCGCCAACGGTGGCCAGGCCCATATCAAGGCGACCGATGCCGCGCAGTACCATCTGGCCGAGACCGCCAACGGCAATCATTGAGGCGATGACCACCATCGACAGGGCCAGCATCAGCGTCTGGTTGACCCCGGCCATAATCGTCGGCATGGCCAGCGGTAGCTGAACCTTAAACAACAGCTGACGCGGGCTGGCGCCGAAGGAGCGCGACGCTTCAATCAGATCCGCCGGCACCTGGTTAATCCCCAGAATGGTCAGACGAACAATCGGCGGCAGGGCGAAGATAATGGTGACCACCACGCCCGGAACGTTGCCGATACCGAACAGCATCACAATGGGCACCAGATAGACAAACGCCGGCGTGGTCTGCATCGCGTCGAGCAGCGGACGGATAATTTTCGCCGCCCGCGGGCTCCGCGCCAGCCATATCCCAAGCGGCAGGCCGATCAGCATACAAAACAGCAGCGCGGTCAGCACCAGCGCCAGGGTCACCATCGCCTGCGACCAGGCGCCGATAGCGCCGATAGCGATCAGCGAAATCAGCGTCGCCGCGCCCATGCCGACGCTGGAAATCTGCCAGGCAATCAGCGAGAAAATAATAATCGCCACCGGCGCCGGCATACCCAGCAGCAGTTGCTGGAAGGCGCTCAGGATGTAATCCACCGGTACGCGTATTCCCTGGAATACCGGACGAAAATGCATCACGACCCAGTCGATACCGTGCGTGACCCAGCTGTCGAGTGGGATCAGCGTTTTATGGAACGGGTCCATAATATTGAAGTGTTCCGGCTGCGGCGCGGGCGCGCTGCTCAGCCAGTCGGCACCTCCGCCATCGGTCGGCGCCGGCGTAGAGGTGCCCCAGGCATCGGCGGATTGCGCTGCGCTATCCGCCGCCGGTGCGGTGTCCCACGGGTTAGATTGATCAGCCATTGTTTGCCCCCTCGCGATCTAAAGCCTGCAGCAGCATCCGTTTGGAAATGATGCCGATGTACTGGTGCCCCTCGTCGACAACCGGCACCGCGCACGGTGCATGGCCGACGTGAGAGAGCAGCTCGCTGAGCGGCGTTTGCGCATCCACCGCCTGCGGTGAGTCGATTAACGCCGCATCAATTCCCTGACCTTCGCTTAGCGCGGCTTTCAGGGAATCAATGGAGACAATGCCAACAAACTTATTCCCGCGTTCAATGACGTAGCCATATTCGCGGTCTTCATCCTGCAGCAATTTCAGCGCGGAACGCGGGCCAAAGCCGGGCGTTTTGCGAATCAGCCCCACCGGGCTACGGCGGGCAATATCTTTGGCGCTGAACACCTGGCTAATATCGACGCCGCGGAAGAAGGTTCGGACATAATCATTGGCCGGATTATTGAGTATTTCATCCGGCGTGCCGACCTGAACCACTTCACCATTTTGCATAATGGCAATCCGATCGCCAATACGCATGGCTTCATCAAGATCGTGGGAAATAAAGACCACGGTACGCTGATGTCTGGCCTGTAATTTAGTGAGCTCATCCTGCATCTCGGTACGAATTAACGGGTCGAGCGCGGAGAAGGCTTCATCCATTAACAGAATATCGGGATTAATCGCCAGCGCGCGGGCGAGACCAACGCGCTGGCGCATGCCGCCGGAGAGTTCGTCCGGGTATGCATGAGCATAGTTTTCCAGGCCGACCTGGCGCAGCGCCTCCAGCGCTTTCTCCTGGCGTTCCTGAGTCGGCACGCCGGCCAGCTCCATGCCGAAAGCGGCGTTGTCGAGCACGGTCATATGCGGCATAAGCGCAAAGGATTGAAAAACCATCGCAATTTTTTTTCTGCGCACCTCGCGGAGCTCGGCGTCAGAGATTTTAGCGATATCGACGCCGTCGATCAGGACCTGGCCACGGGTGGGTTCAATCAGGCGATTGAGAAGGCGAACCATGGTAGATTTCCCCGATCCGGAGAGCCCCATGATGACGAATATCTCGCCTTCTTCAATGGTCAGACTGGCGTTCTTTACGCCAAGCGATAACCCCGTCTTTTCCAGTATTTGTTCTTTCGATAGTCCTTTATCGATATATTTGAAAGCCCGCTGCGGGTGCTCGCCAAATATCTTATAGAGATTCTTGATTTCTAATTTAATTGCCATGCAATAGAGTGTTTCCTGTTATTTATTAATATCGATACGGTACCCGGTGATGATAATTGCTTTTTTACACCCTAACATACTGAGAATCTGTGACAACCCTTTATGTGGCGTTGCCAGGGAAATGTGCAAGGGAGAATTCCGGTGCATCCCCCGTGATATAAGGGCTGAGCGCGAATGACTTGTGGTCGATATTTTTTAGTTATGTTGCGTTAATTCAGGCGAAAATCGAGGGCATGCTGTTGAATATGACACGGTGATGACCGAAAGATATTGAGTGAGGCGAAAACAAATAATGTGAAATAAATCACCAGGAAATATGCTGATATATTCCTGGTGAAAGTAAGGCTAAAAGTCCCAATCGCCGTCGACGGTTTCTTCCGCTTTTCCCATCACATACGATGAACCTGAACCGGAAAAGAAGTCGTGGTTTTCGTCGGCATTCGGCGAAAGCGCGGCGAGGATCGCCGGATTGACGGCGGCCATTTCCGCCGGGAACAGCGCCTCGTAGCCGAGGTTCATCAGCGCCTTATTGGCGTTGTAGCAGAGAAAGGCGTTGACCTCCTCAATCCAGCCGCTATCGGCGTACAGTTCGCGGGTGTAGGCCAGTTCGTTGTCATACAGATCCATCAACAGGTCGAGGGCGAAGTTTTTCATCTCCTCGCGCTTCTCGGCGCTGACTATTTCCAGCCCTTTCTGGAATTTGTAGCCAATGTAATAACCGTGTACCGCTTCATCGCGGATGATCAGGCGAATCAGATCGGCGGTGTTGGTCATCTTCCCCCGGCTAGAGAAGTACATCGGCAGCCAGAAGCCGGAGTAGAAGAGGAACGATTCGAGAAAGACGCTGGCGATTTTTTTCTTCAGCGGTTCATCTGCCTGATAGTACTCCAGCATCAGCTGCGCTTTGCGCTGCAGCGGCGCGTTTTGTTCGCTCCAGGCATAGGCGGCATCGACGTCTTTGGTCTGGCAGAGCGTCGAGAAAATGGAGCTGTAGGAGCGGGCGTGCACCGCCTCCATAAAGCTGACGTTCGACAGCACCGCTTCCTCATGCGGGGTGAGGGCGTCGGCCATCAGCGCCGGGGCGCCAACGGTATTCTGGATGGTATCGAGCAGCGTCAGGCCGGTGAAGACGCGAATCGTTAGCTGCTGTTCCGCCGGGGTGAGCGTTTGCCAGGCGGGGATATCGTTAGACAGCGGCACCTTCTCCGGCAGCCAGAAGTTGCTGGTCAGCCGATTCCAGACCTCCAGATCCTTATCATCTTCAATTTTGTTCCAGTTGATGGCGCTGATGCGCGATAAATGGGTCATCCTGTTCTCCTTACAGCGCGCAGGACACGCAGCCTTCGATTTCGGTACCTTCCAGCGCCAGCTGGCGCAGACGGATGTAATAGAGCGTTTTGATGCCTTTCTTCCACGCGTAGATTTGCGCTTTATTGATATCGCGCGTGGTGGCGGTATCGGGGAAGAACAGGGTCAGCGACAGCCCCTGATCGACATGGCGCGTCGCCTCGGCGTAGGTGTCGATGATCTTCTGCGGGCCGATTTCGTAAGCGTCCTGATACAGCGCCAGGTTGTCGTTGGTCATAAACGGCGCCGGATAGTAAACGCGCCCGGTTTTCCCCTCCTTGCGGATCTCTATCTTCGACACGATCGGATGGATGCTGGAGGTCGCGTGGTTGATGTACGAAATAGAGCCCGTCGGCGGCACCGCCTGCAGGTTGCGGTTATAAATGCCGTAGCGCATCACGTCATCGCGCAGCTGCCGCCACATATCGCGGTCGGGCAGGGCAATACCGGCACGGGCAAACAGCGCGCGGACTTTCGCCGTTTTCGGCTGCCAGTCGCCTTCCAGGTAGGGGCGGAAATAATCACCGCTGGCGTACCGCGACTGCTCGAATCCGGCAAAACGCGTGCCTTTTTCCCGCGCTATCAGCATCGAGGTACGCAGCGCGTGCCAGGTGATGGTATAGAAATAGAAATTGGTGAAATCCAGCCCCGCTTCGCTGCCGTAGGCAATACCTTCGCGCGCCAGATAGCCGTGCAGATTCATCTGCCCGAGGCCGATGGCGTGCGAAGCGGCATTGCCCGCCGCGACCGACGGTACCGAACGGATATCGCTCATTTCGGACACCGCGGTCAGACCGCGCACCGCGACCTCGACCGTGCGGGCGAAATCAGGAGAGTCCATGGTATGGGCGATATTCAGCGAGCCGAGGTTACAGGAGATATCCTGGCCGATGCTGGCGTAATCCAGGTTTTCGTCAAAGGTAGAAGGCGCGTTAACCTGCAGGATCTCCGAGCACAGGTTGCTCATATTGATGCGCCCGGCAATCGGGTTCGCGCGATTAACCGTGTCTTCAAACATGATGTACGGATAGCCGGATTCAAACTGAATTTCCGCCAGCCGCTGGAACAGATCGCGGGCGCGGATCCAGCGCTTGCTGACCCGCGCGTCGGCCACCAGTTGTGCATACATTTCGCTTACCGCGATATCGCCGAACGGTTTACCGTACAGGCGCTCGACGTCGTAGGGCGAGAACAGCGCCATCTGCGCATCTTCTTTCGCTAGCTGAAAGGTGATATCCGGAATCACCACCCCGAGCGAGAGCGTTTTAATGCGGATTTTTTCATCGGCGTTCTCGCGTTTGGTATCAAGGAAACGCAGGATATCGGGATGATGGGCGTGCAGATAGACCGCGCCGGCCCCCTGGCGCGCGCCGAGCTGGTTGGCGTAGGAGAAGGCGTCTTCCAGCATTTTCATCACCGGCACCACGCCGGAGGACTGATTCTCGATACGCTTGATTGGCGCCCCGGCTTCGCGAAGATTGGAGAGCAGAAACGCCACGCCGCCGCCGCGCTTGGATAGCTGCAGCGCCGAGTTCACCGCCCGGCCAATGGATTCCATATTGTCTTCGATGCGCAGCAGAAAGCAGGAGACCAGCTCGCCGCGCTGCTGTTTACCCGCGTTGAGGAACGTCGGCGTGGCGGGCTGAAAACGTCCGGAGAGGATCTCATCGGTTAGCTGCCGGGCCAGCGCCTCGTTACCCTGCGCCAGGGCCAGGGCCACCATGCAGGTGCGGTCGGCAAAGTCTTCAAGGTAGCGCTTACCATCGAAGGTTTTCAGCGCGTAGCTGGTATAGAACTTCCATGCGCCGAGAAACGTCTGGAAGCGAAAACCGTAGCCCTGAGCGTACGCGAACAGCGCAAGAATAAACGAGCGATCGTAGCGGGCCAGCACCCTGGCGTCGTAATAGCCTTCGGCGACCAGCCACGTCAGCTTGTCGTCCTGGCTGGTAAAGGGCACGGTATTCGGCTCAACGTGGTTGGCCATAAACGCCGCTACCGCCTGATGGTCTTTGTCAAACGGGATGCGGCCGTTGCTGTCGTAGAGATTCAGCATCGCGTTGAGGGCGTGGAAATCCGGCGCCTCGGTGGTTATACGTTCTGCGGTTGTCGTTGCCAAAATTCGCTTACTCCTTTACGCACGTTGTCGACATCTTGCGGGGTGCCCATCAGCTCAAAGCGATAGAGATACGGTACGCCGCATTTCTGCTTGATGACGTCGCCTGCCCGGCCGTAGGCCTCGCCAAAATTACGATTGCCCGCGGCGATGACGCCGCGAATAAGCTGGCGGTTATGCGGATCGTTGAGGAAACGGATCGCCTGCCGGGGGACCGCGCCCGCCGTGCCGCCGCCGCCATAGCTGGGGACGATAAGAATGTAGGGTTCGTCTACCTGGATGCGCTCGCGTTCGTTAAGCGGTATACGCACGGCGGGCAGCTCCAGACGCTGGACGAACCGGTGCGTATTTTCGGAACTGCTGGAGAAGTAGACGATCAGGCTCATACGCTGGCCGCTGACGCTGTCGGGCGCAGGCGATTGATCATATCGGGACGGAAGCCGGACCAGCGGGTCTCTCCGGCAATCACTACCGGAAGCTGACGGAAACCCTGCTCGCGCAGCATATCGACGGCTTCAGGGTGGTGGTCGATGTTGATCATATCGAATTCAAACCCGCGGGTTTCCATGGCCCGTTTAGTGGCATGGCATTGCACGCAGTCGTTTTTAGTGTAAATAGTAATGCGCATGATTCGTATTTCCATTTAAGATAACAGTACGACGTAAAAATTGACGTCGCGTGCTATGGGTTATCGTTGAAGGAAATACTAGATGTAGTTATTTAAAAGTTCAACAACTCAATATATATGGTTTTTGTAAAGGTTAGCCCCCGCGGGAGGATCCGGCGGGGGGCGGGATTTCTTGCCGTGAAATTACAGGCGCATACTCACCGCCAGACGATTAAAGGCGTTCATCAGGCTGATGGCGAAGGTCAGATCGCTGATCTGGCGGGCGCTGAAATGGTCCAGTAGCGGCTGATAAACGGCGTCTTCCGCATGGCTTTCGGCGATATGGGTCACCGATTCCGCCCACGCCAGCGCGGCGCGTTCCGCATCGCTGAAATGGGCGCTCACCCGCCAGCCTGCCAGCGCGTCCAGCTTGTTTTGCGCGACGCCGGATTTACGCAGGGCTTTGCTGTGCATCTCCAGGCAGAAGGCGCAGCCGTTGATTTGCGATACCCGCAAATACACCAGCTCGATCAGCGCGCCATCCAGCTCGCTTTTTTCCAGCGCAATTTTGGCCTGAACCAGGGCGTTATAGACTTCCGGGCTCAGTTCATTGTACGGCTGACGTAGTGTGTTCATTTTACTCTCCTCATTAAGACGCGAGGAAAATAGCACTATAATGGACTGCATAAGATAGCCATATTGCGATGAAAAAAGCAGACCATGATGGACGGTAAAAAAATTCCGCACTACCAGCGCATTGCCCGACAACTTAAGCAGGCGATTGAGCGCGGCGAGCTGGCTCCGGGCAGCAGGCTGCCTGCAAGTCGGGTCTATGCTCAGGAGCTTGGCGTGTCGCGGGCGACGATTGAGAACACGTGGGGAGATCTGGTGGCGCAGGGATGGCTGGAGCGGCGCGGACAGGCAGGGACCTTTGTCAGCGATCGGCTGCTGCCGCAGCAAAACGCGCCCGTTCAGCCCATCGCGGGCGATGAAACCGCGGCGCCGCTGCCGTTTCAGCTGGGGCTGCCCGCGCTGGATCTGTTTCCACGCGGCCTGTGGGCGCGCGTGATGGGGCGGCGTCTGCGTACGCAAACGCGTTTTGACCTCGCGCCAGGCGATCCCTGCGGTGAACCGACGCTTCGCCGGGCGATCGTCGATTATTTGCGTCTGTCGCGCAGCATTGAGTGTCGGCCTGAGCAGGTCTTGATCACCGGTAGCTACGCGGCCTCGATGCGCCTTATTTTGCGCACGCTGGCGCGGCCTGGCCAGCAAATGTGGATGGAAGATCCGGGATTTCCGCTGATCCGGCCGGTAGTGAACGATGAGGGGGTGGCGATCAATCCCGTTCCGGTCGACGACGACGGGATGGATATTCCCTGGGCGCAGCGGCATTACCCGAGTGCCCATTTCGCGCTGCTGACCCCGGCTCATCAAAGCCCGCTCGGCGTGGCGCTATCGCTGGCCAGGCGCAGACAGCTCCTGCTATGGGCGGCGCAGAATAACGCGTGGATTATCGAAGATGATTACGATAGCGAATTCCGCTATCACGGTAAGCCGCTGCCGCCGCTGAAAAGCCTCGACGCCCCGCAGCGGGTCATCTATGCCGGGGCGTTCAGCAAGTCTTTGTTCCCGGCATTACGCGCCGCCTGGCTGGTGGTGCCTGAGCCGCTGGTGGCGCAGTTTCGTGAACGGGCCGCGCTGATGTGCTGTAGCGTGCCGACGCTGTGGCAGCAGACGCTGGCGGATTTTATTCGCGAAGGCCATTTCTGGCGGCATCTGAAGAAAATGCGCGCCAGCTATGCCCAGCGCCGACTGTGGCTTGAGTCGGCGCTGCGGGCGCAGGGATTCACCGTCGTGCCTCAGGCGGGCGGGATCCAGATGGTGGTCAGGGTCGCCGGAGACGATCGGCCTCTGGCGCAGCGCGCCAGACGGGCTGGTCTGGCCGTACAGGCGCTGAGCGACTGGCGGATGGAGGCTCGGGGAGAAGGGGGGCTGATAATGAGCTTCACCAACCTGACGTCGGAAGAAATGGCGAACCAGGCTGTGCGTAAGCTTTATGTCGCGCTTTACCCGCAGAGATAACAAAAACCCCTGCAGGGCAGGGGTAGACGCGTATTTGTTATCTTCATGGGTCTGGCTGTTTTATTATCGACGTAAATTCAGCAATACGCCAATAAATACCCCAACGGCAGCTGCGGCGCCGACGCTTTGCCACGGTTTATCGCGCACATAGCTGTCAGCGCAGCCCATGGCATCGCACGCCGCCTGCTGAACGCGGTTATTGCCGTTAAGCCGCGCGCGGGTCTCTTTCAGCAGCGCCTGCGCTTTTTTACGCGCGGCCTCCGCTTCGTCCTTGGCGTCGCTGCCCCATGATTTCAGCACCTCTTCCAGCGTATCCGCTAATTGGCTGACATCATTATGGATATCTTCAGCGCTCTCTTCTACGTTGTTGCGGTTTGCTCGGTTGGCCATTGGTTTCTCCCTTTATTCCATTGAGTCTATAAGTGTAGGACAAGATTTTGAATTATGCTGTAAATAGCCCTTTATGGAATATTCCGAAAGCGTTGCCTTTAATGAATAAGGTAAGGTTAACGTGCGGTAAAAGATAATGAGGAATGAGTATGTATTTAAGACCCGATGAGGTGGCGCGTGTTCTTGAAAAAGCCGGCTTCACCATGGATGTTGTGACGCAAAAAGCGTACGGCTATCGCCGTGGCGATAATTATGTTTATGTGAACCGTGAAGCTCGTATGGGGCGTACCGCGTTAATTATTCATCCGGCTTTAAAAGAGCGCAGCACAACGCTTGCGGAGCCCGCGTCGGATATTAAAACCTGCGATCACTACGAGCAGTTCCCGCTCTATTTAGCGGGCGATGCTCAGCAGCATTATGGTATTCCACACGGGTTCAGTTCGCGCATGGCGCTTGAGCGTTTTCTGAGTGGCCTGTTTGGCGAAACGCAGTATAGCTGACAAAAAGCGGCTGGCTGAACCAGTCGCTTTTTTGTATCAACTCAGGCTTTGGCCTGCTGATAGGGGCTGACGCGAAACAGGCGGCGGCAGTAGTCGAGGAAATAGCCGTACGCTGCGCCCATCATCATCGATACCACGATGTTGGAACTTACCGCCGCGGCGATCTGATGCCAGTCGGCGCCGACAACCAGCAGAATCGCGACGTATACCGGCGACTGGAACGTCACATAGGCCACCACATCCGCAATATTCTTCATCCAGCCGGATGCGCTAATGCGGCGCGCCTGGCGCATCGCGAAATCTCGATAAAAACCGTAAGGCACGGCAATAATAATGTTCACCGGAATCGCCACCAGTCTCGAAGATAACGACTGCTGGAAAGTCATTCCGGAGAGAAAAATTTCGATCATCATGTTCACAACGGTGCAGTACACCACCATCGCAAAGGTGTCTGCTACCGCATGACGCAAGCGGGACTGCGCAGAGAACATTGGTATGCTCCTCGAAAATGAAGTCGATAATGCCAAAAGATTCGCGGTTATTTAGCGTTTTTGGGTGCCTGTTTTGATGTGCGTAGATTATATCTCTGCATTAAAAGAGGCAACTAGCTATAAATTTTTATTTAAAGGCTTTTGGTCGATAAAATACTCTGCGTCAGGCTATTTTTTGTTCGTTACGCTACTTTTGTTCTCTTTACTGATTTTTTTATTGTTTTTCAATTGGTTGTAAAATAAATGCGTCATATAGATGAGAGCCAATCCGGGTTGTGAGGGGGGATTTCGCGACAGAATCGCGTAGCGGTGTGAGTTGTGTCACTTTTGGCGTTTTTTACACGTATAAAAGAGGAATGGCAGCATTATATGCTGATTTGTCTGCTGGGTGGACATTCGGATTTTTTGCATGACTATTCTATAAACGCCCGTAGCGCCCTGCGAGGCGCAACCGTAAATATACGGATAACCTGCTGAGCATACAGGTAATAAGATAAAGACGTTGCCTGGCGAATAGTATTATTTGCAAAAGAATTTATTCAGTGTTGATAATTTCGCTTTTATCGATTTGTTCGCCTTATTAATTGCTAAACATTTCTGGTGCTATATCAGGAATTAGTGAAAGGCTGGAAATACATTATCATATCAATTAAACTAGCGCCGTAATCTTTGTTTCATTTGCTATTTGGGAATTTTTTGAATTATATGTCATTACTATTAGAGAAATTGAATAATATCCGTTCACTTCGCGCCATGTCCCGTGAATTCTCCATTGACGTGCTTGAAGATATGCTGGCAAAGCTAAGGACCGTCACTGAAGAAAAACGCGCTGAGGAGCAGGCGGCTCAGGCGCTGCGCGCAGAACATCAGGAAAAAATAAATACCTGGCTGGAATTAATGATGGCTGACGGCATTACCCCTGAACAATTAGCGGGCTACAATAGCGCTTCCCCGAAAGGGAGCAAAAAGCGCCAGCCGCGTCCGGCTAAATATCGTTTTACCGACCATACCGGCGCCGAGAAAACCTGGACCGGGCAGGGACGTATGCCGAAGCCACTGGCTAAAGCGGTGGCTGAGGGAAAATCCCTCGATAGCTTCCTGATCTAATATTGAAAACGGTGGGGAGACCCACCGTTATCGTTAGCCGGCTTAATCAGCACACGCCAAAATCGCCGTCTTCTTTATAAGCCGTCACATCGGCGGCCTTCAGCGTATATTTCTCACCCTGCTCGTTGCTTGCCTGAACGGCAATAATGCGATCGTCCTGGACTTCAACGACTTTAAGTTTTGGCCCACCCGCGCGCGGTTGTACCAGGTCACCGACTGAAAACATACTGCTTCTCCTGTGTGCTGATGAATCTTTTCGCTGACATAACCATAGCTCAGCAAAAGCGTTACCAACAGTCTCTCAAAAGAGGTAGAGGCTAGCGACGGTTCCAGGGCATCAAAGCCAAAAGACGCGCCATACCGCAAAACCCGGTAATACCGGCAAAGGTTAAGCCGGCGCCGACGAAGGCGCTAAGCAGAAAAAAGCCGCTGCTGAAAGCATAACCTAAAGCGACGCCAAGCAAAATCAGGGCGCCGGCGACGATCTGTACCTGACGCATAAGCGGCAGCGGCTGTGATTTATCCTCTTTCACCGGCAGACCGGCCGCTTTCCACGCCTGAATTCCGCCAGCCAGCAGCTTTACCTGCGCCGGTGCGGCGGCCTGCGCCAGACGGGCCGCGTTATTTTGGGTGCGCGATCCCGCCTGACAGTGAAAAATAATCGTCTCTTCGGGACTGGCGTGCAGCGCTGCGCCATTCGTCAGCGTCGCCAGCGGCACGAGCTCCGCTCCGGGAATATGCTCGCGGGCGTATTCATCGGCATCGCGGATATCGATCAGCCGGCCGCCCCGGGCGACGAGCGCCTGGGCTTCGGCAGGCGAAAGAGTAGCAATAGGCATAAAGGCTCCTTAAGGACAATAGATTGACTTCAGCGCGGCGACGATTTGCTGAACCGCTGGCCGGGTAATGAAGTAGTGAATGCGCTGCGCCTGACGTTCGCAGCCGATCAGGCCTTCATCACGCATCCGCGCCAGATGCTGGGAAGTTGCGGAGGGGCTCAGCCCGGTTATCCGCGCCAGTTCGCCGGCGCTGGTGCCCGGCGCATCGCATAGCATGCACAGAATCAATAGCCTGCTGGGATGGCTCATGGCTTTCAGCAGCGCGGCGGCTTCGCCGGCGCTGGCCTGTAGCTGTTCGGGTGTATTCATTTATTTTAGCCTTTTCTAAATTTAGTAAAGTCTAAAATAAAAAAGCGTATTACGCCAGCAATGGATGCCGCTGTGACAAAATAGCGCGGCTGAAACCTGGTAATACTAATGGCGGTATTATGGCCGCCGCGCTTCACGCCCTGAGCGAATCAGAAGGCTATGCGCTATGGCTTCCGCGACGGGCCGCACGGCGATACAGCGTGCTGCGCGCGACGCCTAAAGCCTGCGCGGCCTTACTGATGTTGCCGTTATAGCTTGCCAGCGTGTCGGCAATCAGCTGCGCATCGTGCTGCTGAAGCCCGCGCAGCGGGCGGGCGGCGGGCGGGCTTCGATACTCCTGGGGCAAATCATCTATCCCCAGCGTTTCACCCTCTTCGGCGAGGGCCAGCAGTACCCTCAACACACTTTGCAGCTGGCGGACGTTGCCCGGCCAGGGATGAGACGTCAGGTGTTGCACAACTTCCGGGGCCAGCGCGATGCGACGTTTTTCTCCGCCCAGCTCGTGCCACAATCGTTGGATAAACCCGGACAGTTCAGGCCATTCGCGCAGGGGCGGCAGCGTTAAAGCAAACTCACGCAGGCGGTAGAGCAGGTCTTCGCGGAAGGTTCCTTCCGCGACGCGCTGCGCCAGATTGCGGTGGGTGGCGCAAATCACCGCGAAATTAACCGGCGAGCTCTGGCTGGCGCCAAGCGGCGTGACCTCTTTCTCCTGTAAGATCCTCAGCAGCCGGGTCTGAAGCGTTAACGGCATATCGCCAATCTCATCAAGAAATAGTACGCCGCCGTCGGCTTCGCGAATTTTGCCGATGTAGCCGTTTTTGTTTGCGCCGGTAAACGCCCCGGGCTGGTAGCCAAACAGCTCGGATTCAATCAGTGATTCCGGCAGCGCGGCGCAGTTGATGGCGACGAATTTGCCGCCGCTCCAGCGGCTGTGCCGATGCAGGGTACGGCTGACGTACTCTTTGCCGCAGCCGGTTTCGCCTTCGATACACAACCCAATCCCGGCGTTAAGCAGGCGCAGCAGCTTTTCGCCTTCGCGCTGGCTGGAGAAAGGCAGCTCGAGGGTGGGGCGCGCGGTCACCGCCACGCCAGCGGTCACGGGAGCGCGTAGACGGTAATAGTAGTTTCGATCTCCGGCGATGAGCGGCAGCGGTACGCTGACGGCGGTTTGCCGCAGCTGCGGAAAAAGCTGCTGGAACGTGAGGTGGCCGAACCGATCTGCGTTAAGTGAGAACTCGCGCATCGCCAGCCGGTTAGCCGCCATCAGCACATTGTCGGTAAAGACCAGCAGACATTCGTCGACGCCGTCGAGCTTTTCCAGCTGAGGATGCAGGCTCATCAGCCACTGTTGCGGATGCAGACTCTGTTTAACCCACAGATATTCTATCTGCTTCGCGGCGCCTTTTACCCACGCCAGCGTGCGGGCGTGCGGGTACCGGGCCGGGCCGGAGATATCCAGCACCCCGGCTATTTTGCCATCGGGACTTTGCAGCGGCACGGCGGCGCAATAAAGACCCTGGTTACTGGTCAGAAAATGCTGGCGGCCATCGATTTCGCAGCTGTCGTCAATTGCCAGCGCGGTGCCAATGGCGTTGGTTCCGCGTCCGCTTTCGCTCCACAGGTTGCCCGGCGCTAAAGCGAAGCGCTGCGCTTTCTGCATGGCGTGCGTATCGCCAAAGGTTTGCAAAACCAGACCGCTGGCGTCAGAGAGAACCACGACGGATTGCAGAGCGTTGACTTTGCGGGATAGCTCATTAACGACCGGCTGGGCCAGCGTTTGCAGGCGGCTGTGTCTGGCGAGCCTGTCGGCCAGTTCGCTGGCGTGCAGGCGAGGGAAGTCATCCGTGGCGGGGTCGAGGCCATAGCGCTGGCTACGGCACCAGGAGTCGCTGAGCAGCGGGTTCGTTTCGATCTCTGGCGTCAGGGCAAACGGATTTCCTGGCACGGGACACCTCGTCGTTTAATTTGTGTTGCAATATTGTAGCTATATGGTTTTCGTTGTGTTGCGATTTGCGACACATAAGAGAGATTCTGTGCGACAGAAAGTGACGTGACCTATCTAATTTATTGAAAATTAATTTCTTTTTTAAAATATAAAAAATGGCATAACCCCTGCAATAGACGAGAGACGCAGCGAGCCGCCGTACAAAACTAATATGCCGCTGCCCTCAACCCTACATGAAGGAGATTCGCGATGCGTTATGCTCATCCTGGCACACCGGGCGCTTTGGTTTCACTGAAGTCAGCCTACGGTAACTTTATTGACGGTAAATTTGTTGAACCCATCGGTGGAGAATTCTTTATGAATACCTCCCCGGTCGACGGTAGCAACATCGGGCAGTTTCCGCGTTCTGATGCCAAAGATATCGACTTCGCCCTTGATGCGGCGCACCGGGCCGCCGACGCCTGGGGCAAAACGTCGGCTCAGCACCGCGCTAATCTGCTGCTGCAGGTTGCCGACCGTATTGAGGCCAACCTGGAATATCTGGCGGTAGCGGAGAGCTGGGATAACGGTAAGCCGATCCGCGAAACCCTCAACGCCGACCTGCCGCTGGCGGTCGATCACTTCCGCTATTTCGCCGGCTGCCTGCGCGCGCAGGAGGGAAGCACGGCGGAGATTGATGAAACGACGGTGGCTTATCACTTCCATGAGCCTCTCGGCGTGGTCGGACAAATTATTCCGTGGAACTTCCCGCTGCTGATGGCCGCCTGGAAGCTCGCTCCGGCGCTGGCTGCGGGCAACTGCGTGGTGCTGAAACCGGCAGAGCAGACGCCGCTCAGCATTACATTGCTGCTGGAGATTATTGGCGATCTGTTCCCGGCGGGCGTCCTTAACGTGGTTCAGGGATTTGGCAAAGAGGCGGGTGAAGCGCTGGCAACCAGTAAACGCATCGCCAAAATCGCCTTTACCGGCTCAACGCCGGTAGGCCGCCATATCATGGCCTGCGCGGCGGAAAACATTATCCCCTGTACCGTTGAGCTGGGCGGTAAATCGCCGAACATCTACTTTGCCGACGTGATGGAAGGAGAAGAAGAGTATATCGAGAAGGCGGTTGAAGGCCTGGTTCTGGGCTTCTTTAATCAGGGTGAGGTCTGCACCTGCCCGTCCCGCGCGCTGATTCAGGAGTCTATTTACGAGCCCTTTATGGCGCGGGTCATGGAGAAGGTGGCGCAAATTCGCCGCGGCGACCCCTTTGATACCGATACGATGATCGGCGCGCAGGCGTCGCGTCAGCAGTTCGATAAGATCCTTTCCTATATTAAGATCGCTCGCGATGAAGGCGGAAAGATCCTGACCGGCGGCGAACGCGCCAGCATCTCTGCCGAACTGGATAACGGTTTCTATATTCAGCCGACGCTGATTCAGGGTCGCAACGATATGCGCAGCTTCCAGGAGGAGATCTTTGGCCCGGTTATCGGCGTCACCACCTTTAAAGATGAAGCCGAGGCGCTGGCTATTGCAAACCAAACCCAGTTTGGCCTTGGGGCCGGGGTGTGGACGCGGGATACCAACCTGGCTTATCGCATGGGGCGCGGCATTAAGGCCGGTCGGGTGTGGACCAACTGCTATCACATCTACCCTGCGCACGCCGCGTTCGGCGGCTACAAACAGTCCGGCGTAGGGCGCGAAACCCATAAGATGGCGCTCAATGCCTATCAGCAGACGAAGAACCTGCTGGTGAGCTACGGTACCGCGCCGCTGGGCCTGTTCTGATCGTCCCTGTCAGCTATTTATTTTAGGATAACCCGCAATCTTCAGCATCGATTGCGGGTTTATTATTCCACAAAGAAAGTATTGTTATTCATCTTTCCTCTCCGGCTTTCAGATGACATACACTTGTCATCAATATCTCCTGCTTATAATGACTCGCGTGATTATTGTTTATTCGATAACGAAAATAAGATAAAAGCCAGTCTAAGATTTATCCTAATATTCTATAAAAACCCAGTCCGCTCACAGAATTATTGCCGAAAAATCGCGGTGAAATTAGGGGTGGTTGTTAAATTACGCCGCCTGATGTTGCTTTTTGATGTTATTGTATCGTGATTTTTGGTTGCATTAATTAACAATGCGCATAATGTTTTTAATATTATCTTTATATGTAAAATAAAACAGCATTTCATTAACATAACAAAATATTGCGATTTGTAATCGGTAGGGATAGTATTTATTTGTTACCTTAATAAAGGGTTTATCAATTTCGCCGAAGAACTTCTTTTTATCAAAATAGCCAATTAAGCAGCTTATTTTTGCTGCCTGATGTCCTGCGGACGGAACGCGAATATTATTAACATGGAGGATCTGCACGCAGATTTGCCCGGGGCTTAATCCCTCGCGCGCAATCTGTCGAAAATATAAGTTAGAGATGAGATGAATAATGAAAACGCAATTTCGTATTATGGCAATGTTTGTCGGTGCTCTGGTGTCCGCTAGCGCATTATCCTCGCCTTCACAACCCGCCAGATCGGCAATGACCGTTAACCCCGGTTCTAATGCGGGCACGCAGGGGACGGGTGGGCAGGTAGAATTTACCGGATCGATTACCGATTCCTCCTGTAATGTTGATAGCACCAGCGCAAATCAGAGCGTCGATCTGGGGAAATGGGCGAGCAGCTATTTTACCGGCGCAGGTTCTGAAACGACCAAAACCGCCTTCCATATCAAAGTGAAAGATTGTCCTTCTACCGTTACCACCGTCTCGGTGCTGTTTGACGGTACCCGCGATACCAACAATAGCGATCTGCTGGCGATAAACGGTACCGCAAGTGGGGTAGCGATAAAGCTGTATGAAGATGATAAGTCGACGCCGGTTGATCTCGGCGCCGTCTCACGCGGCCACAGCGTTACCGCTGGCGCGAGCGGCGCGGCAACGGGTACCGCCGATTTGGAATTCTTTGCTGACTATGTCTCAACCAGCGCGGTTTCCGCCGGTTCTGCCAACGGTACGGCCAACTTCAATATGGTTTACAACTAATACCCTGGAAGCGGGTAAAGCTGCGGTTATTCATGGCTTCCCACGCCGGGTAAGCCGCCAGCCGCCGCCCGGCTGAAATAGGGTCGGCATAATTAATGCAGATTATTTATCAGCTTCAGGCAGTGATACCCGCTTTTATTATTCCCGGACGGTAGTCATTATGAAACGAACGATCGCCGCGATAGCCTTTTTATTGCTATCAACTGCGGCACAGGCCGGTATTGTCATGGGAGGAACCCGTGTTGTTTATCAGGAAGGGAAACGTGAAGCCGCAATATCGGTTACCAACGCTGATACTCATTCACCTTATCTGGTGCAATCGTGGGTAGAAAACTATGCGGAAAACAATAAAAGCCGGGTGCCTTTTATTGTGACGCCGCCGCTTTTCCGTCTCGATCCTGAACAGCAGAACGTATTGCGTATTAACTATATTGGTGGAACGCTGCCCACCGATCGCGAATCCGTTTTTTGGCTCAATGTGAAAAGTATTGCTCCAACGAAACAAGATGAAGTGAACAAGCTTCAGGTCAATATTAAATCAAAGTTTAAGATCTTCTATCGCCCGAATGGTCTGGCGGGCGAGCCTGACGATGCATGGCGCAAGCTGACGTTTAACATTGAAGGTTCCAGGCTGGTTGCCCAAAACCCGACGCCCTATTTTGTCTCCTTTTTTGTTATTTCGGTTGGCGGTACAGATATTCTGCAACCCGGCATGATTGGCCCCTTTGATCATAAAGCGTGGCCGATTACTCATTCCGGGGTAGTTAAATGGCGCGCCATTAATGACTTCGGTGGTATTACGGATTACGCACAACAGTAATTAATTTGCTTCGCCTGGTCAGGATATTGTGAAAAATAACACTTCGGATATGACTCCCGTTTATTCGGCGATCGCGGCGCCAACCGGCGGGATTTTATTATTGCCGACGGCGCTTTTTCTGCTGTACCAAAGCGGTATCGCGCGGGCGGAGGACTACTTTGATCCGGCGGCATTAGAATTTGCCAATCCGCAGCAAAAGACCGCTGATTTACACTATTTTGCTAAAGCAGGCGGCCAGCAGCCCGGGACATACCCGGTCAGCATTTGGGTGAATAACCAGGAGATAGCCCAGGGCGAGGTGACATTTGTCGACAGCAACGGCGAACTGCGGCCGCAGTTAACCCCGGCGCAGCTGGCGGAATATGGCGTCAACGTCAGCGCTTTCCCGGCGTTTAATACCCTGCATGAGGGAGAAACGTTTACTCGCATCGAGCGCTACATCCCCGATGCCAGCAGCCGTTTTGATTTCGCCACTCAGCGTCTGAACTTAAGTATTCCCCAGGCGGCCATGAACGCCCAGAGCCGCGGATACGTGGATCCGGCACGCTGGGATGATGGTATCCCGGCGGCGTTTGTTAACTATAACCTGACCGGGTCGCAAACCCGGCAGACGGATGACAGCAGCCACTCCAGCTACCTGAATCTACGCAGCGGGGTTAACCTCGGTGCCTGGCGCCTGCGTAACGTCTCGTCGATGGAGTATGACCGGACCCGGCGCTGGAATTCACAGAGTACCTGGCTACAGCGCGACCTGAAGTCACTCAAAAGCCTGCTGCGGATGGGCGATACCTTTACGACCGGCGACGTTTTCGACAGCGTGCAGTTTCGCGGCGTTCAGCTGATGTCCGATGATGAAATGCTGCCGGATAGCCAGCGCGGCTTCGCCCCGACGATCCGCGGAATGGCGCACAGCAACGCCAAAGTCACCATCTCCCAGCATGGCTACGTTATCTATGAAACGTTCGTCTCGCCGGGAGCGTTTGCGATAAACGACCTCTATCCAACGGCGCAAAGCGGCGATCTCGAGGTGCAGGTAAAAGAGAGCGATGGTTCGGTGCGGACCTTTACCCAGCCCTTTTCAGCCGTCCCGTTTATGCTGCGGGAAGGACGCGTGAAATTCAGCCTGAGCGCCGGACGCTACCATTCGGAGCAGAGCCAGGCGCGCTCGCCGACGTTTTTGCAGGGTATGCTCTTTTATGGGCTACCGGCTGAATTCACGCTCTACGGCGGTAGCCAGCTGGCGCAGGATTACCAGTCGTGGGCGCTCGGCGTCGGGCGCGGTTTTGGCGAGCTCGGATCGCTTGGAGGCGATGCGACATGGGCGAACACCACGACGCCGTCGGGAAAGCGCTCGGCCGGCCATTCGGTACGGGTGCAGTACCAGAAGGATTTTGCCGGCACCGGCACCTCATTTAGCCTCGCCAGCTATCGCTACTCCTCAGGAGGTTATTACGACTTCAGCGAAGCCAGCGCGCTTGAGAGCCGCAATGGCCTGCTGGATAACAAGCGCAGCCGCGAAGAGGTCTCCCTTTCTCAGGCATTTGGCGGCATGAGCAGCCTGGCGATTTCCGCCTGGTCGCAGGAGTACTGGCACCGCCAGAGCCGCGATGAAACGATCCATCTCGGTTTTTACAGCGCCTGGCGAGGCGTTTCGTGGGGCGTGGGTTATTACTACACCCAGTCATCCGATCGCCAAAAAAACGATCGCTCGTGGTCCTTGAACCTGAGCATTCCGCTTGGCGGCCCGCTGTCCGAGAGCGCGGTTAGCTACAGCACCACCTCCGACAATAACGGACGCACCTCGCAGCAGGCGTCGCTGTACGGTTCGCTTCCGCGCAATCCCAATCTCTACTACTCCCTTCAGCAGGGCTACGTTAACGGCGGCCAGGGCAGCAACAGCAGCGCATCGCTCGATTACCACGGCGGCTATGGAACCGCGCAGCTCGGCTATCGCCGCGATAGCGCAAGCCATCAGCTGACCTGGGGCGCATCGGGGTCCATCGTCGCCCATCCTCATGGCGTGACGCTGGGTCAGACCGTCGGCGAAAGCTTTGCCATCGTACGCGCGCCGGGAGCCGCCGACGTGGCAATTCAGAACGGCAGCAACGTGCATACCGACTGGCGGGGCTATGCGGTGGTGCCCTCGCTGACGGCGTATCGCAAAAACATCATTACGCTCGATACCGAATCGCTGGCCGACGATGCCGATGTTGAACTTGAAGGGCAGACGGTGATCCCCGGCGGCGGGGCGGTGGTGCAGGCAAACTATCAGACCCACATCGGCAGCCGCGTGCTGTTTACCCTTCGCGATAGCCACGGCCCGCTGCCGTTTGGCGCCAGCGTTCGCTTGCGTAAAGCAGAAGACGATCGGGGCGCGGCGCCGGGCGGCATGGTGGCGGATGGCGGGCAGGTCTATCTGAGCGGTATTCCGCAAGAAGGGACGCTCGATGCCGCCTGGAACGCCGACAATCTCTCACGGAGATGCGCGCTGCATTTCCATCTTACCGATACCGTACAGCAGCGGCAGAGTCCGGTTAAAACCGTCTCTGGCCTCTGCCAGTAGGTCTGCACAGAGGTGATTTTGCGCATAGTATCGTTTTTATTCCTGCTGATGGCGGGGGTTTATAGCCACAGCGGCTGGGCGGAAACCTGCAGAGGAGATATCGGCCAGATGACCGTGAACGTCCAGAATATCAAGTACCTGCCCACGCTGCCGTTGAATACCCAGATGACCGGCATGATGGCGGATAACGGCAGCGGGATTCATTTCTCCTGCGATCTTCAGGTGCCGAAAGCGGCGGCAAAGCGTCTGGTTTATCGGCAGCTAAAAACGGCCTCAACGCCGCTGTCAATCGGCGGTCAGCACGTGTTCCCCTCAGCGCTGGACGGCATAGGATACTCGCTGGGCTTCCAGTGCAGCGGCGGCGCCGTTCGCTTTATTGATGGCAGCCATGCGGCCGGTAATGGGGAATCCGTGACGGTTTGCGACAGCAATGAGATGGCTAACCTGCTGAATCAGCAGCAGATTGTGGTGAAAGTCTTTGTGACGTTTTATAAGACCGGCAATGTCGCCCTGGTCAGCGGCAACCACGCAAACGTTCCGGCGCAGCCGCAGATTGGCGAACTCACTATTCAGCAGCAGGCCGACAGCCGCAGCGGTTTTGTCGCCAGCTCGCCGGTCACGCTCGATATGGCGGCGCTGAATGTCGATATCGGCGGCAGCGGCAGCTGTCAGGTTTCAACCGCGAATATTCACGTTAGCCTCGGCACGGTAAATAAAGCGGAGTTTAAGGGCAAAAACACCACCGGCGGCGTCGCGAAGCGCTTCTCCATACCGGTCTTCTGCTCCACGCCAACCGATATCCGCATCGGCTTTTTTGGCGTCACCTCGCCATCCGGGGGAACGGATACTCTGGCGCTAAGTAAAGCAAACGCCTCCGCGAGCGGTGTGGGCGTCAGGCTCACCTACGGCAGTAACGGTGCCCCAGCGCCCGCCGCCGGAACCGGCGTCAAAATCAATGAGGCCAGTAACTTACCTGTACTCAAGCGGATTACCGCCAGCAGCGCGGGGGCGGCGGAAAATATCAACTTTAACGCCCAGTACGTACAGACGGATGACGCGGTAACCGCCGGTACCGCCAATAGCATGGTGACGTTTGCGCTGGAGTATAACTGACCGTCGCTTTCGCGCTGTCGCTCACAAAAAAGAGAAGTCATAACGATTTTTCGCACGGCGAGCGGATCGGTACGCTATCAATGATCGAGAGATTAAGCGGCTGTCCGGGAATACTTTTGTGCGGGAAAATCGATAATGAAAATCGCCTTTGGGGAGCTTAAGCCACTATTGCAGGCGCAGCGGATTTTTGTCGGCGGGCAGACGCTGGCCTGTAGCCACGCCTTTTACCGTGACGACCTGTCGATTGAGATACCGGAAAACTTAGCCACCGAGGCCTATACCACCTACTGGGGGCGCTGCGGCGAACGGCTGGCCTCGCTGGGCGCCTTTAGCTATACGCGAACCCTGCTGCCGGCGCTGATTAACGTGGGGCGCTACACGTCGATTGCCGATCGGTTACAGGTGCTCGGCGACCGACATCCCCTGGAGTGGGCCAGCGCCAGCCCGGTGTTTTATGCCCATCATTCCGGCGTGATGGCGACGCTGGCCGCCGATAGCGGCAGGACCAACCAGTTTTATCCTTTTGCAAAAACCCCCCGGCCGATAACCATCGGCAACGATGTGTGGATTGGCCAGAATGTCACCCTGGCGCAGGGGATCACTATTGGCGATGGGGCCGTCATTGCCGCCAACGCGCTGGTGGTCAAAGACGTCGCACCGTACGCCATCGTCGGCGGTAATCCCGCGAAGATCATCCGCATGCGCTTCAGCGAGGCGATTATTGAGCAGCTGATGGCGCTACGATGGTGGCGTTACTCCGCCCAGGATATTGCCGGGTATCCGGTTAATCAGGTTGAGCGCTTTTGCGAGCAGCTCGCCGGGCGGGTGGCCGAAGGAACGATGCCGCCTTTCTCGCCGCCGGTATTGACGGTATCCATGATTAAAGATTTTATAAACAATAAACAGCATCCGCTGCGCAGCGCGGTGTAATCATAAACGGTTCACATTTGAACAAGGATATAACGATGAAGTTGAAGTCAGGTCTTGTTTTCGTCATCGCTGCCGTCGCCTTTGGCGCCCAGGCGCGCGACATGAACAGCATTCAACAAAGCGGCGAACTTAAAGTCGGCGTCCCGGGCGATTACGCGCCGCTGGCGTTTCATAATAAAGCCGGGGAGCTGGTGGGCTACGATGTTGATATGGCGAAAGATCTCGGCAAGCGGCTTGGGCTAAAGGTGAGCTTTGTGACGACCAGCTGGCCCACGCTCTCCGCCGACCTGAAGGCCGATAAGTTTGATATCGCCATGGGCGGGGTGACGGAAACCGCAGCGCGGGCGAAGGATTTCGCGTTAAGCCAGCCGGTGGTGCCGAACGGCAAGATTGCGCTGGCTAACTGCGCGGCGGCGCCGGCGCTCGGTAGCCTGGAAAAAATCGACCAGCCAAACGTGAAGGTGGTGGTGAATCCGGGCGGCACCAACCAAAGCTTTGTCGATGAACATATCAAACAGGCGCAGATTATTCGGGTGAAAAACAATATCGATAATCTTGAAGCGCTGCGGCAGAAAACGGCGGATATGATGGTGACCGACCTGATTGAGGGCGTCTATTACCAGAGCAATGAGCCGGGCGTGTTTTGCGTGGCCAATGAGCAGCCGTTCCCGGGCACCGCCAGCTTCAAAGTCTATATGATGAATAAAGATAACCCGCAGCTGCTGGACAAGGTTAACCAGTGGCTGGCCAGCCAGGACAAAAACGTGCTGAAACAGAAGTGGCGCATTCATGACCAGCTAAAACCATAAAGCAATAAAGGTTTTCTATGCGGGTGTGGCGGAAGATAATCAGCGCATCGGGTCTTCCGCCAGCACATCGTGAAGCAGCCAGTCATAAAACACCTTCACTTCCGGGCGCATGACCGCATGCTGGGGCGTCACAATATAGTAGGACCAGGTGAGCGGCCAGCGGCGGGCCGGGTGTAGCTGAACGAGCTGGCCGGTGGCGAGGAGCTGTTGTACCAGCGCCCGGCGGACAATAGCGACGCCGCGCCCGCTGAGCGCGGCCAGGATGACCGCCGACGTTGAGTTAATATGCAACCCGCTATCGCGCGCCGTTGGCGCCTGAGCGGCCTCCAGCACTTCCGCCCATGATGGAAAACTGGCGCCGGGATAGGGCGTATCATCATGAATCAGCTTTTGCGCCGCCAGCCACTCGCCGCAGGCGGTTTTGTCTGCCGGGACGATTAGCGGGCTGCATACCAGCACCGCTTCTTCATCCATCAGCCAGGTTTTATTGACCCCGGGCCAGTCGCCGCGACCGCAGCGTACCGCCAAATCCGCTTCGCCGTGGGCCACATCCATCAGCTTTTCCGTAACGTTGAGACGCAGGTCGATATTATCATGGACTTCAGAGAAGCGGTTTAAGCGCTCCATCAGCCAGTTCATCATCAGCACCTGCGAGGCGGTAATCACCACCACGGAACGCGCCCGGCGGCCGCGAAGCTTATTCAGTCCGCTCTCCAGCTTATCCAGCCCCTGAGTAATATCCTGCAGCGCCGCCTGCGCTTCGCTCACCAGGGTGAGACGCTCTTTACCGCTACGGGTACGGTGCAGCAGCGGATGGCCGACCCACTCTTCCAGCGCCCTGACCAGCTGCCCGACGGCGGCGGGCGTCACGCCCAGCTCGCGCGCCGCACCGGTAAAGCTGCCGTGGCGGGCGGTGGCTTCAAACGCGTGAAGCCATTTCAGTCGGTTAAGCGATCGCATGGTGAATATCCCTCAGTGAATTTGCGTCTCAGTATAGGTCATCAAGATAGATTTTCTTTGTCGTTGGGCTATTTCTTCTCATTCGTCAGCGCGCTGCAGGAAAGGCATGCTTAGGCTACACAAATCAAGCGTGAAGAGGTGAATGATGAATACGGCGTTTATGGGGAAAAAACTGTTAGTGGTTGGCGGGACCAGCGGTATGGGGCTGGCGACGGCCAAACGGGTAGTGGAGAATGGCGGCAGCGTGGTACTGGTGGGCAATCGTCGGCAGAAGGCCGAACAGGCGCGTCAGGCGCTGGCGGCAGTGGGGAAAGTGGATGTTATCGTCGCTGACCTGATGAGCGAAAACGGTATGCAGCAGGTTATGGCCGCTATTAACGCGGAACATCAGGATATCAGCCTGCTGGTCAACGCCGCCGGCGTTTTCTTCCCGAAGCCGTTTATCGAACATGAAATGGCTGACTACGATCGGTATATGCATCTCAACCGCGCGACGTTTTTTATTACCCGCGAGGTGGTGCGCAATATGCTGGCTAATGGCATCAAAGGTTCGATTGTGAATATCGGCTCGATGTGGGCGCAGCAGGCCATCGGCGCAACGCCGTCGTCAGCCTACTCCATGGCGAAAGCGGGTCTGCATGCGCTGACCAAAAATCTGGCGATTGAGCTGGGCGGCAGCGGGATTCGGGTCAATGCGGTATCGCCGGCGGTGGTGCATACGCCGATATATGAAGGGTTTATCCCTAAAGAGGATGTGAAGGATGTGATGAACAGCTTTGACGGCTTCCATCCCATTGGCCGCGTCGGCACGCCTGATGATATCGCGCAAACCGTGGCGTTTCTGCTCAGCGATAGCACCCGCTGGGTGACCGGCGCGGTTTGGGATATTGATGGCGGCGTGATGGCTGGTCGTCATGCCTGATTACGTTCATTATGTCAGTCAGGGTATTGGCATAACGCAAACGAATTCAGGATAAAGAGAGTCATGAGCGCTGAGATAACGCTGCCCGTCGGACAGCAAAACCAAAATATTGTTCGCCTGGCGACGGCGCAGGCGCTCGCAGGGGCAAACTCGGTGGTGTTTTACGCCACCGGGGCGATTGTGGGCAACGCCATCGCGCCCTCGCCGACGCTGGCCACGCTGCCCATCACCATTTTTGTGCTGGGTATGGCGGCCTGTATTTTGCCGTTTGGCGCGCTGGCCAGAAGACGCGGGCGCAAAACGGTCTTTATGGTCGGTACCGGCGCCGGCGTGTTGACGGGAGCGCTGGCGGCGCTGGCGGTCGCGATCGGTTCGTTCGGGCTGTTCTGTCTCGCGGCCTTTTTCGGCGGCGCCTATGCGGCGGTGGCGGTGTCTTTCCGCTTTGCCGCTACCGACGGCGTCAGCGGCGAGCGGCGCGCGCGGGCGCTCTCGCTGGTTATGGGCGGCGGCGTGGCGGCGGGGATCATCGGCCCGATGCTGGTGACCGCGACCATGAATTTGTGGCCGCCGCACACCTTTGCGATGACCTTTATCGCTCAGGGGCTGGTGGCGGCGGTATCCGCGCTGGTCTTGCTGGGAGTAAAAACCCCCGAGCCGGCGGCGCAGGCCAAATCGGGCGGGCGCCCGCTGGGCGAAATCGTGCGCCAGCCGGGTTTTTCCCGGACGGTTTTTAGCGGCGCGATATCCTATATGGTGATGAACTTCCTGATGACCGCGGCGCCGCTTTCCATGCACATGCATGGGATCTCCCAGCAGGCGTCGAATCTGGGCATTCAGTGGCACGTGATCGCCATGTACGGTCCCGGATTTTTTACCGGCAAGCTGATTAATCGCTTCGGCGCCCGGCGTATTAACGCGGCCGGTTTAGTTCTGCTGCTACTGTCGGTGATGGTTGGCCTCGCCGGTATCGACGTGATGCACTACTGGCTGTCGCTGATCCTGCTGGGTATCGGCTGGAACTTCGGTTTTACCGGCGCGTCGGCGCAGATTATGGATTTCCACCGGCCGGAAGAGAAAACTCAGGTGCAATCGCTGAATGATTTTATTGTCTTCGGCGTCATGATGATTGGCTCATTTTCCTCGGGCGCGTTGATGAACCTCTTCGGCTGGAATGCCGTGCTGTGGGGATCGCTGGTGCCGGTTGCGGTTGCGCTGATCGCATTGTTGGCAGGCCGACGCCCAACGCTAAGGGGTTAATCCTCTTAGCTTTTCAAACGCAGGCGGAATTATTTTTCCGCTTTTTATTTCTGCCGCGAGAGCAAATTTAAAATATGAATTGGTAGGGTGAGATAAAATTCATCTCTCTTTTTTACTGCTTAATGGAAACACGCTAATGTGAATCCTCTCATTAATGTTTTACCCGTTTATATAATAAGAATGAATACATGGAAAATTGAGCAAGGGAGTGAGGTTTTTAGCTGCCGCGCGCAGCGCAGAATAATATAGTGATGATAGGGTGTGGTTATTATATCTATAGGTCCTGCCTGTCATCGGCTTTGACGCTAATCAATATCCACGGCGTCGTCACCGCTATGATGTTACGTGAAACTATAAATATAAAACGTCATTATCTCAGCTGCAATGCCTCAAAGGAATGATCTTATGAAGAAAATTGCGACCATTACAGCCTCGGTCATTACCGCAGGCGTGTTATGTTATTTAGGGTTGTCAGGCTATATCTGGTATTACGACAGTCAGCGTATTAAAAAAAACGACGTCCGGCTCTCGGCGGTTGCCGAGAATAATAAAGTCCTCTCTTTTTTTAGTGAAAAAGGTTGCGACTATTGCCATACCCCCTCGGCGGAGTTGCCCTTTTACGCCGCTTTTCCCGTTGCCAAACAGCTGATGGATTATGACGTACAGCTGGGATACAAATCCTTTAACCTTCAATCCGTGCGTACGTCACTGATTGACGATAAACCCGTTTCACAAAGTGAATTAAACAAGATTGAGTGGGTTATGCAGCATCAAACGATGCCGCCTACGCGATACGTCGCGCTGCACTGGGCCGGCGGCGTTAGCGACAGCGAACGTATTGAGATACTCAACTGGATTAAGCACCAGCGCGAGCGCTACTACGCCAGCGCTGATACCGCCGCGCAGCATCGCAATGAACCTCTCCAGCCGATCCCTAAAAAGCTGCCCGTTGATGAGCGGAAAGCTGCGCTGGGTTTTCGTCTTTATCACGACGCGCGAATGTCCGGGGATAGCACTATTTCTTGCGCACACTGTCATGCGTTAAACGCGGGCGGGGTCGATGGCAGAAAAACGTCTATCGGCGTGGGGGGCGCTGTTGGGCCAATTAACGCGCCAACGGTATTTAACTCCGTCTTTAATATTGAGCAATTCTGGGACGGACGGGCATCAACGCTGCAAGAACAGGCCGGTGGCCCGCCGTTAAACCCCATTGAGATGGCATCAAAATCCTGGGGAGACATTATTAATAAACTGGATAAAGATCCCGTATTGAAAAAGGATTTTTTAGCCGTTTATCCGCAAGGTTTTAGCGGTGAGCGCATCACTGACGCTATCGCTGAATTTGAAAAAACATTAATTACCCCCGACGCGCCATTTGATAATTGGCTGCGCGGTGATGAAGACGCGCTGACCGCGCAACAAAAACATGGCTATCAGCTATTTAAAGATAATAAATGTGCTACCTGTCACGGCGGTATTATTCTCGGCGGCCGCTCTTTTGAACCGCTGGGGCTGAAGCGTGATTTTAATTTTGGTGAAATCACGGCTGCTGATATTGGCCGAATGAATGTGACGAAAGAGGTACGGGATAAATTACGCCAAAAAGTGCCGGGTCTGCGCAACGTGGCGCTCACCGCGCCCTATTTTCATCGCGGTGATGTTCCGACGCTTGATGGCGCAGTAAAACTGATGCTGCGCTATCAGGTCGGTACGGATTTAGCGCAAAAAGATATCGATGATATTGTCGCTTTTCTGCATAGCCTGACCGGTGTTTATACGCCGTATCAGCCGGGGCAATAACGGGATGATGAGCGAAAGTTCCCGGAGCTGGCTCAGGGCCATTAAACTGCACTGCGAACGCGATGGTCGGACGCTGATGAAAGATTTTTCATTCAGCGTTTCGGCGGGCGATTGGGTGCAGATAGCCGGAGGCAACGGTGCGGGGAAAACCACTCTCCTGCGCCTGCTTACCGGGCTGGCTCGCGCTGATGCCGGAGAAATCTACTGGCAAGGCCGCCCTCTGCATCGCGTTCGCGATAGCTACCAGCAAAACCTGCTGTGGATTGGCCATAAGCCGGGAATCAAAGCCAGGCTGACCGCCATGGAAAACCTGCGCTTTCTCCATCAACACGATGATATCGCCCAGTGCCGGGAGGCCCTTGAGCAGGCCGGGCTTGCCGGCTTCGACGATATTCCTGTTAACCAGCTCTCCGCCGGTCAGCAGCAGCGCGTGGCGCTGTCGCGCCTCTGGCTGACCCGCGCCCGCCTGTGGATCCTCGACGAACCTTTTACCGCCGTCGATACGGAGGGCGTCGAACGCCTGATTCAGCGCATGGCGCAGCACACGGAGCAAGGCGGCATCGTCATTTTCACTGCCCATCAATCAATTAGCGCGGCATCCGACAGGATTCGACGCATTGCGCTGCGCGGCGAGAGGGCGGAACCGTGATGTGGCGGATTTTTTGCCTTGAACTGCGGGTCGCGTTTCGCCATCGCGCGGAAATCGCCAATCCGCTGTGGTTTTTTTTGATTGTCATTACGCTGTTTCCGCTTGCCGTTGGTCCGGAGCCGCAGCTGCTGGCGCGGCTGACGCCCGGCATTATTTGGGTCGCTGCGCTGCTCTCTTCGCTGCTGGCGCTCGAGCGCTTGTTTCGCGACGACTTACAGGACGGCAGCCTCGAACAGCTGATGCTGCTGCCTTTGCCGCTGCCGGCGGTGGTCGTGGCTAAAGTGATGGCTCACTGGGTGGTCACCGGTGTGCCCCTGCTGATCCTGTCGCCGCTGGTGGCTCTGCTGCTGGGCATGGACGTCTATGGCTGGAAAATTATGGCGCTGACCCTGCTGTTAGGGACGCCGACGCTGGGGTTCCTCGGCGCGCCGGGCGTGGGGCTCACCGTCGGACTTAAGCGCGGCGGCACGCTGTTAAGCATTCTGGTTCTGCCGCTGACTATTCCCTTACTTATTTTTGCTACCGCCGCGATGGATGCGGCCTCCATGCATCTGCCCGTGACGGGGTATATGGCGATACTGGGCGCGCTGCTGGCGGGCAGCGCAACGTTAAGCCCCTTTGCGACGGCGGCGGCGCTACGCGTCAGTCTGCACTAGCGCGGTTTTTGATGGATGGCGCTTATCAGGTTTGCGGCGCCGGGGATTCAGGCCCGGGCTTATCAATGGATTTATCTTTATTTCTGGTGACTGAAATATGAGAAAAACAGGGATTCAACTGACGAATCCGCCGCGGCTTTATCAGCTCTGCGGCAGGGTCGCTCCGTGGCTGGGCGGCGCCAGCGCGTTGGTACTGATCGCGGGCTGGGCCTGGGGATTTGGCTTTGCGCCCGCGGACTATCAGCAGGGCGAGAGCTATCGCATTATCTATCTGCATGTTCCGGCGGCAATGTGGTCTATGGGCATTTATGCCCTGATGGCGGCCGCGGCGTTCATCGGCGTGGTCTGGCAGATGAAAATGGCCAATCTGGCGCTGGCGGCGATGGCGCCCGTGGGGGCGGTGTTTACCTTTGTGGCGCTGGTGACCGGTTCCGCGTGGGGTAAGCCAATGTGGGGAACCTGGTGGGTTTGGGATGCCAGATTAACCTCTGAGCTGGTGCTGCTGTTTCTCTACGTCGGCGCGATAGCGCTGTGGCACGCTTTTGACGATCGCCGTCTGGCCGGGCGCGCGGCGGCTATTCTGGTGCTGATTGGCGTGGTGAATTTACCGATCGTTCACTACTCGGTGGAGTGGTGGAACACCCTGCATCAGGGCTCAACGAATATGCAGCAAAGCATCGCCCCGGCGATGCGCGCGCCGCTGCGGCTGGCGATTATCGGCTACCTGCTGCTGTTTATCACGCTGGCGCTAATGCGCATGCGGAATCTGATTTTGCTCATGGAAAAACGTCGCCCGTGGGTCAGTGAACTGATTTTAAAAAGAGGTCGTCGATGAGCAGCGCATTTACAAGCTGGAGTGATTTCCTGGCCATGGGCGGCTATGCCTTTTATGTCTGGCTGGCGGTGGCGCTGACCGTTCTTCCGCTGGCGGCGCTGGTCGCGCACAGCGCGATCCTGCATCGTGTCATTCTGCGCGATATCGCCCGGCAGCGCGCCCGTGAAGCCCGCAGGCGCGCGGCGCGGGAGGCGACATGAATATTCGCCGCAAAAACCGCCTGTGTGTCGCCCTCGCGGTGCTCGCCGGGCTAACGCTGACCACCGCGCTGGTGCTCTATGCGCTGCGTTCCAGTATCGACCTGTTCTATACGCCTGGCGAAATCCTCTACGGCAAGCGCGAAACGCAGCAGCGGCCCGAGCGGGGTCAGCGTCTGCGCGTCGGCGGGATGGTTACGCCCGGCAGCGTGAAGCGGGATGCGAATTCGCTGCAGGTGAGTTTTAGCATCTATGACGCCGAAGGTTCGGTGGACGTCAGCTACGAAGGCATTCTGCCGGACCTGTTCCGCGAAGGGCAGGGCGTGGTGGTTCAGGGCGAGCTTGATGCGCACAACCGGATACAGGCGAAAGAAGTGCTCGCCAAACACGATGAGAACTACACTCCGCCAGACGTGGAAAAAGCGATGGAGAGCAACCATCGTCGCCCGGATAGCGCCTACAGGGACACATCCTTATGATGCCTGAAGTCGGCAACGGGCTGCTGTGCCTGGCGCTTGGCGTCGCGCTACTGCTTTCCGTCTATCCGCTGTGGGGCGCGGCGCGGGGGGACAGGCGAATGATGGCCTCTTCCCGGGTATTTGCCGTTCTGCTGTTCATCCTCATTATGGGCGCCTTTATGGTGCTGATTAACGCCTTCATTACCAACGATTTTACGTTGAGCTACGTGGCCAGTAACGCCAATACTCAGCTGCCGATCCGGTACCGCGTGGCCGCAGCCTGGGGCGCACATGAAGGTTCGCTGCTGCTATGGGTGCTGCTGATGAGCGGCTGGACAGTGGCGGTAGCGCTGCGCAGCAGGCGAATGCCGCTTGATATTGTCGCCCGGGTGCTGGCGGTGATGGGAACGATCAGCGTTGGCTTTCTGCTGTTTATTCTGTTCACCTCCAACCCGTTTGCCCGTACGCTGCCGGAATTTGCCATTGAAGGGCGCGACCTGAACCCGCTGTTGCAGGACCCCGGGCTCATTTTCCATCCGCCGCTGCTGTATATGGGCTATGTGGGCTTCTCGGTGAGTTTTGCCCTGGCGATAGCCGCGCTGTTGAGCGGGCGGCTGGATAGCACCTTCGCTCGCTTCTCTCGCCCGTGGACGCTGGCGGCGTGGGCCTTCCTGACGCTCGGTATTGTGCTGGGCTCCGCGTGGGCTTACTACGAGCTGGGATGGGGAGGCTGGTGGTTCTGGGATCCGGTGGAAAACGCGTCGCTGATGCCATGGCTGGCCGGCACCGCGCTGCTGCATTCGCTGGCGGTCACTGAACAGCGCGCCAGCTTCAAGGCGTGGACGCTTCTGCTCGCTATCTGCGCATTTTCGCTCTGTCTGCTGGGGACCTTTCTGGTGCGTTCCGGCGTGCTGGTCTCGGTTCACGCTTTTACCTCCGACCCGGCGCGCGGCATGTTTATTCTGGCCTTTATGGTGCTGGTCATTGGCGGCTCTTTACTGCTGTTCGCCATGCGTGGCTATAAAGTCCGCTCTCGGGTAAATAATGCGCTCTGGTCGCGCGAGTCGCTGCTGCTCGGCAACAACGTTCTGCTGATGGCCGCTATGCTCACGGTGCTGCTGGGTACGCTGCTGCCGCTGGTGCATAAACAGCTGGGTCTCGGCAGTATTTCGATTGGCGCGCCGTTCTTTAATACGATGTTTAGCTGGCTGATGGCGCCGTTTGCGCTCCTGATGGGCATCGGCCCGCTGGTGCGCTGGGGGCGCGATCGCCCGCGTAAGCTCAGGAGGCTGCTGGTTATCGCCTGCGCAAGCACGCTGGCGCTGTCGCTTCTGTTGCCGTGGTGGTTGGGCGATAAGATTGTCGCCATGACGGTGGTCGGGCTGGCGATGGCCTGTTGGGTCTTTGTGCTGGCGGGAGTAGAGATCGCTTTGCGGGTTTCACGCGGCGCCAGGATGACCCTCAGCTACTGGGGAATGGTCGCAGGCCACCTCGGGCTGGCGGTCACCCTCGTGGGTATCGCCTTTAGTCAAAATTACAGCGTGGAGCGCGACGTGCGCATGCGGGTGGGCGACAGCGTCGATGTCCATGAATATCGCTTTTCTTTCCGTGAGGTCAAAGAGGCGATCGGCCCAAACTATCGCTCCGCCGTCGCGGTGATTGGCGTCATGCGACGCGGCGAACCGCAGGCGATACTGAATGCGGAAAAGCGCTTTTACCACAGCAGCAGCGCCATGATGACCGAAGCGGCGGTTGACGGCGGATTTACCCGCGATCTCTATGCCGCGCTGGGCGAAGAGCTGGGCAACGGCGCCTGGGCCGTACGCCTTTATTATAAACCGTTCGTACGCTGGATTTGGGCCGGGGGAGTGCTGATGGCGCTGGGCGGGCTGTTGTGCCTGTGCGATCCGCGCTATCGCCCGCGCCGCGGATATCCTGGCGCGGAGGCCAGATGAAGCGCTGTACGTTGTTGATGCCGCTGGTCATTTTTATGGCTATCGCGATGCTGCTGCTGTGGCAGCTGGCGCGTAATGTGGAAGGGGACGATCCCAATAGCCTGGAATCGGCGCTGATCGGAAAACCGGTACCGATTTTCCGTCTTGAGGCGCTGGAAGATCCCGGGCAGTATTTTCAGTCGGATGCGCTGGCGCAGGGCAAACCGCTGCTGCTTAACGTCTGGGCGACCTGGTGCCCGACCTGTCGCGCAGAGCATCAGTATTTGAATCAGCTTTCCGCGCGGGGGATCCGCGTGGTGGGTCTGAACTACAAAGACGATCGGCAGAAAGCAATTGGCTGGCTGAACACGCTGGGCAATCCCTACGCGCTGAGCCTGTTTGACGGCGACGGGATGCTCGGGCTGGATCTCGGAGTCTACGGCGCGCCGGAGACGTTTTTGATCGATGGACAGGGGATCATTCGCTACCGCCACGCGGGGGATCTTAACGATCGGGTGTGGGAGCGCGAATTCAGGCCGCTGTGGGAGAAGTTTAGCCGGGAGGCTGCGCCATGAGATTATTACTGAGCGCGCTGATGCTGCTGCTTTGCGCAAACGCGCTGGCCGCTATTGATGTCATGCCGTTTAAGGACGAGGAGCAGGAACAGCGGTTTCGCCTGCTCACGGAGCAGCTTCGGTGCCCGAAATGCCAGAACAATAGCATTGCGGATTCCAGTTCCGCGATCGCGGCCGACCTGCGGCAGAAAGTTTTTACGCTTATGCAGGAAGGAAAAAGCGACAGCGATATTGTGGACTACATGGTGGCGCGCTACGGCAACTTCGTTACCTACGATCCGCCATTAACCCCGCTGACGATGCTGCTGTGGGTCGTGCCGGCCGCAGCGATCGCCATGGGCGGTTGGGCTATAGTGGCCCGCTCCCGCCGCCGCGTCAGGCCAGGGCAGGAGACGTTTTCTGACGGCCGGGCGCCGGAGGATAAATCCGCCGGGCCGTGGATTTTTATACCTGGCGCGGCGCTTGCGCTGGCGGTAGGTGCGGTCAGCTATAGCCAGACCGGCCACTATCAGCAGGTGCAACGCTGGCAGCAGGCGGTGGCTCAGACGCCGGCTCTGTTGGCGCGGGTGCAGGATCCAAAGGCGCAGCCGCTTGATGAAGACGAGCTGCGGCGTCTGGCCCTTGGGCTACGCACGACGCTGTGGCAAAATCCGGACGCTTCTATTGAGGATTGGCTTATGCTCGGGCGTCTCGGCAGGGTCCTGGACAACGCCGCTATGGCGACTCAAGCCTATGCTCGCGCTTACGCGCTGGCTCCGGATAACGATAGTGCGGCATTTGGCTATGCGGAGGCGCTGCTGCGGGTATCTGACCCGCGGGGCGGTGCGCTGGTGCGCCAACTGATGGAGGGCCAGCGCGTTAACGACCGCCTGCTTAATCTGTATGCGCTCAGTGCATCAGAGCAGGCGCATTTCAGCGAGGCGCTGACGGCGTGGCGGTTGCTGCTAAAACGATTACCGCCGGACGATACGCACCGGGCGGTCATTGAGCATCATATCAACCAGACGGAGCAACGGTTAACCCACGGACATCCCGCCGTTGACGCGCAAGGTTAATAACCACTCCGTTTGTTCACCAGGTTTTTCAGCGGCAGCGCCTGCTGCTGCCGCCGGATGTTGTCCAGCAGCTGGCGGGCAATCACCTCCGTCTGCGCGATGGAGGCCATATGCGGCGTGATCGCCACCTGCGGGTGTTGCCACAGCGGGTCCTCCTGGGGCAGGGGCTCGACGGGGAAGACGTCCAGCACCGCGCCGGACAGCTTGCCGCTATCCAGCGCCTCGAGCACGTCCTGATTCACCATATGCTCGCCGCGGCCGCAGTTAATCAGCGACGCGCCGTCGGGCAGCTGCTGCAGTAAAGGATGGGCGAGGATACCTCGCGTCTCCCCGGTTAACGGCAGGACGTTGATCAGCGCATCCAGCTGGCCAAGGAATTCGCCAGCCTGCGTCTCTCCGTGGTAGCAGCGCACGCCGGCAAGGGATTTTTCGCTACGCGCCCAGCCGGAAACCCGATACCCCAGCGCGGCCAGCTGCGAGGCGATATAGCCGCCAATTTCGCCGAGGCCCATGACGCCAACGTGATAATCGGCCGCCGCTCGCTGCGGATACATCTTCCAGACGCGCTCGCGCTGGTGGGCCAGCGCCCGGTCAAAGCGACGCTGAAACCACAGTACGCCCCACAGCGCGTATTCAAACATACCGTGACGAAAATCTTCATCCACCACCCGGCAGAGCGGAACGTCGCTGGCGAAAACGCTGGCAGGCAAATGGTCTACGCCGGCAGACGCGGCCTGGATCAGCTTCAGCTGAGGCGAGCGCGCCAGCAGCTGCGGGTCGGGAAACCAGCAGCAGGCGTATTGCGCCTCGCGGGCGGCGGGCTCCTCGGGTAGAACCGCTTTCACTTCCGGGAATAGCGCGAACGCGGCGCAAATCTCCCGGGTGTACTGAGGATCGTTACAATCCACGACGATGGTGAACTGAGTCATAGGCATTAGCTCTTATAAGAAGTATCAAGACGGTCCAGGCGCCGCAGCCACGCCTGCCACACCAGCTGGCGTTCATGTTCAACCCCCATCAGCTGCTCACAGGCGTGCCGGCTCAGCGGTTCAGGTATCGTATGGATGGGGCCGAGCGGCGCCAGCTGCGCGGCGGCCATCTGGATCTCGCAGGCGCGGTTCAGGTAGTACATGATGTAAAACGCATCGGCGACGGTGCGCCCGACCGACAGCAGCCCGTGGCTTTGCAGGATCATAGCGATGTTCTCGCCGAGCGAGCGCTGGATCCGCACGCGTTCATCGAGATCGAATGCGACGCCTTCATAAGGATGGTAGCCGACGCGTTGATAAAATTCGGTGCTGATTTGGTTAAGCTGCAGCAGCCCGTCTGCGCAGGCGGCAACGGCCATCCCCGGCAGCGTGTGGGTGTGGATCACGCAGTGGGCGTCTTCCCGGGCCATATGGACCGCGCTATGAATGGTAAATCCCGCCGAGTTTGCCGGGGCGCTGCCCTCGACGACCTTCCCCTGCATATCGACCACAATTAAGTTGCTGGCGGTGACTTCGTCAAACATCATGCCAAAGGGGTTAATCAAAAACCGCGGCTCGCCGTCACCGGGCAGGCGCACGGAGAAGTGGGTATACAGCGTGTCTTCCCAGCCGAAGAGCGCCGCCAGACGATAGGCGGCGGCCAGCTGCTGGCGTAGTTCCCGTTCAGTTACCATTTATTGCACTCCCATAAATTCACGAATGCGGGTGAGGGTCGGATCGGCGGCATCGCTGCGAATGCGCTGCGGCGGCATATCGCTCTGCACGACGCCGTTTTCCATCATCACCACCCGGTCAGAAATTGATAAGGCGAAGTCCATCTCGTGGGTCACGATAATCATCGTCATGCCTTCGCGGGCGAGGGACTGAATGACCTTCAGCACTTCGCCAACCAGTTCAGGGTCCAGCGCCGACGTGGGTTCATCAAACAGCATGATGTCCGGTTTCAGCGCCAGGGCGCGGGCGATGGCCACGCGCTGCTGCTGGCCGCCGGAGAGCTGGTACGGGTACTTTTCGGCGTGCGCCAGCAGACCGACGCGATCCAGCAGCCACAGCGCCTGCTCTCTGGCGGCGGCGCGGTCGAGCAGCTTGTGATAGAGCGGGGCGAGCATCACGTTATCCAGCACCGTGCGATGGGGAAACAGGTTGAAGCCCTGGAACACCATGCCGATGCGGCGTACGCCCGCGCGTATTTGCTGTTTATCAACAACGGAGGCGCCCTTCAGGTAATCCTCGCCGTAAAGAATGATCTCGCCGCCGTCGATGCTTTCAAGGGCGTTAATGGTGCGGATCAGGGTGGTCTTGCCGGAGCCGGACGGGCCGATGATGCTGATTACCTCGCCGTTTTCCACTTTCAGGTCGATGCCTTTCAGCACGTGGTGCTGGCCCCAGGATTTTTCGATGGCGTGCAGATCCAGCGCCGGCGGGTTGCCGCTGGCGGCCTGCGCTTTTTGCGTCTGTACCGGCGGCTTCAGGTTCTGGCGCAGGGTTTCGCATTCATGCTCGTTGAGCGTTTGCGGGCGCTTACGCTGAATATCCAGCAGGTTTTCCAGCGCCCGGAACAGCCAGCTAAACACCGTGACGACCATAACGTAGTAAATGGCGACCGCCAGCAGCGTCTCCATGACGAGAAAATTCTGCGCGTACAGGCGCTGGCCGGTCAGCAGCAGCTCCGGCAGCGAAATAACCGACAGAATCGAGCTGAGCTTGATGATGGTGATGTATTCGTTAATCAGCGTGGGCAGGGAAATACGAAACGCCTGCGGGATAATAATTAAGCGCTGAATCCCGATAAAGCTAAAGCTTAAGGCATGCCCGGCTTCGCTTTGCCCCCTGGCGACCGAAAGCAGGCCGCCGCGATGGATTTCCGCCATGTAGGCCGCTTCGGTCACCGTCATCGAGACCAGCCCCGCAATAAACGGAACGCCGAGCAGCGGTTGGGTGGCCGGAAACAGCTGCGGCAGGTTATAGACAAAGACCAGCAGGACCATCAGCGGTACGCTGCGGAAAAACCAAATATAGAGTTCGACGGGAACCTTCAGCCAGCGCGGGCCAGAGAGCTTCGCGCAGGCTAAAAGAAAACCTAATATCAGGCCAATAAACCAGGACAATGAACTGACGACAACCACGGTGACACACGCCTGCCAGAATGCCCCAACGCTAAATAATGAAAAAAAGTATCCCCAATCGAACTCCATACCGACTCCCGTTTAATTATTGTATTAATTGATGCTTTCTAAGTTGTATTTCTTGATGATGGCGTCATATTTGCCGTTGGCTTTAAGGGTGGCTAACGTTGATTTAATGGCCTCGGCCAGCTCGGTGTTGCCTTTGGCGACGTAAATTCCCAGCGGTAGCGGATAGACCAGACGGTTCGAGCTAATGGCCAGGCGGCCGCGGCTTTTCTCGACGATAATTTGCGCCGCCGGGGCGATTTCTAACTGGGCGTTGATATTTTTCGACAGCAGGGCCTGGGAGGCTTCTGGCGCGGTCGGGAATTCCTGAATACTAATGGCCGGTTTGCCGTTTTTCAGGCAGTACTCGTCGGAGTGCGTTTTCAGGCTGGAAACCCAGGCGGTACCCGCCTGCAGACCTACCTTCACGCCGCACAGTTCGTCTTCCGTTTTTGGCTGAATGGCGCTGCTTTTCAGCGCAATAATGGACGCGCCGGACAGGGCGTAAGGGATAGCGTCCGCCTGCTTCTGGCGCTCGGGCGTCACGTACATCCCGGAGATCACCGCATCGTATTTTTTACCGATACCTAAGATCAGGCTGGTGAATTTCGTGTCGATAAGCTGCGGTTTTGCCTTCAGCTGTTCGGCGATCAGCGCCGCGAACTCCGGGTCGATGCCGACAATATTGTTATTGCTGTCATAGGATTCAAAAGGCGGATAGGTCACCTCCATCCCGACTTTAAAGACGCCCTCGGTCAGCAACTCAGCGGCCTGAGCCAGCGGTGAAAAACAAGCGGTGACGGCGATGGATAAAGCCACACGGCGCGAGAGTTTTTTTAGCGTTTTGTTCATCATTTATCCTCACGGGTTATTTACGGTTTTTTGCTGTGCTTGTTTTTTCAGATGGCCAAAGGTGTTAGTGCCGCGGGCGCGTTCGGGGAGCTGGAGCTCGCCTCGGGTGACTTTCTCGCGCAGGTAGCGATAGGTCTGTAACGCCTGGCTCCACATATGCTCACCAATGCTCAGTTCTTGATATTCGCTGGCTTCGCCTGCCTCAAGGAAGCCCGGCAGCGGGCGAATCAGCGTGTGGTAGTCGCAGGCGAAAAACAGCGGGAAGGAGTAGCGTTCCTGCGGCACCTTGCGTACGCGGTGTGCGGTTGCAACAAATGTGCCAGCGCTCAGGACTTCCAGCATGTCGCCGATATTAATCACGAAAGCCTCTTCTCCGGCCGCGTTCTTCAGCGGCGGGGCGTCGATCCAGTCGCTATCTTCATTCAGCACTTCAAGACCCGGCTGGTCGGCGAGCAGAAGGGTGAAGCATTCATAGTCGGTGTGTGCACCAATACCGGGAACATCTTCGGCGCTGGCGTCAAAGGGGTAGTGGATCAGCCGCAGCTTTGACGGCGGGCAGGTAACCATCGACCTGAAATAGCCCTCCGGCAGGCCAAGGGCGAGTGCGAAGGCGTCAAACAGGCGATGCCCAAGGGCGAAGACCGCGTCATAGTAGGCCAGCACGCGGGATTGAAATTCCGGCACGTCCGGCCACTCGTTGGCGCCAATCAGCGGCGTTTTCGCCACGACGAACGGGTGGTCGTCGGCGGCCTGAAAGCCGATATCAAACGCCTCTTTGTGATCCGGCTTGCCGGAGCCGTAAATCTCTTCCCCTTCGGGAACGTAGCCCTTATGGCTTTTCGACTGTCCGATGTAGTACGCCATCTTGCGCTCCATCGGCAGGGCGAAAATCTCTTTGGCCGCCGCGCGGATCCCGGCAATCAGTTCAGGCGCGATGCCGTGGCCGGTAACGTAGAAAAAGCCAACTTCGCGGGCCGCCTGGCCGATGGCGTCGGCCACCGCCTGGCGTCGGACGAGATCGTCGCAGGCCAGGTCGCTGATATCGATGGTCGGTAATTCAGTAAACGAACTTTTTGCAGCGGTCATTTCTTCCGTTCCTTATTCAGTTTGCGAGGTGAATTCAACAAAATGCTGCTGTTCACGCTGGGCCATCCAGGCGTTCAGCGACCACAGGTCGGCGACCGGAACGTTGGTAAACGGCAGGTGATGCAGGTAGCCATCGGGGCCAAATTCCGGCGTAAGCGTGGTGTGCTGGTAGCCGCGCCGGCGCTGCGATTGCCAGATCTGTTCCCAGAAGCGCTGCTGAAACCGCAGGGCCGCCCGATATTCCGGCGCGGCGGGGTGCGGCACCTGCGGCCCCTGGTCGTACCCGGCGCGGGCCTGAATATGGTGGACCCGTTCGATAAAGGCGCTGAAGTCATCGCAGGGGTCATCCAGCAGGCGTTCGCTTACCACGATCCAGTGGCTGATATCGGCGGTAAAGCGCAGCTGCGGCAGCTGTTGAATTATCTCCAGCGTCAGCCACGGGCTATACAGCGATGTGGCGCGATGGGTTTCAAAGCTGCAGAACAGCTCATATTCGGCGGCGAGCTCATGCGCTTTGCCGAGAAAATCCACCTGCTGCGCCAGCGGCCAGCGGTCGTTACCGGCCAGCAGATTGACGAAGCGCGGATTAAGCGCTTTTGCCGCCGCAAAACGTTCTTTTAAGCGCTCCAGATGCTGCGCGGGCGTCTCGGCCTGGGCCGGAATAACGCCGCCGCCGCTGAACACAATGGCGATATACTCAAGCGCGGACGCTTCGATGCGTTGGGCCAGCGTCCGCTGCTCTTCTGGCGTCAGCGGAACCCGCGCTTCAATGCCGCAGCAGCCGACGCTCCGGAGTTCGCTGACCGTTTGCTGCCACGGGGTGGTGACGCCCCACAGCGTGCGAAAGACGTTAAGCTGCATGGTTTTTCCTCTATGGATATTTCACGCCCGGGAGAACGCAGAGCATTTCATACAGCAGGTTGGCGGCCAGCTGGGACGTGTTGCCGCTGACGTCATAGGGGGGCGAGACCTCGACCAGGTCGCAGCCAATCAGGTTCAGACCGCGGCAGCCGCGCACGATTTCCAGCGCCTGAATCGACGTCAGTCCGCCCACTTCCGGAGTTCCGGTGCCGGGGGCCCAGATCGGGTCGAGGCTATCAATATCGAAGCTGAGATAAACCGGGCCAGCCCCCATTTGCTGGCGCACTTCGGCCATTAGCGGAGTCAAAGATTTGTGCCAGCACTGCTCGGCCTGAACCAGACGAAAACCGCGATCGACGCCCCACTGGAAGTCACCGGCGGCGTAGCCCTGCGCGCGCTGGCCAATCTGCACGACGCGTTTAAGATCCAGCAGCCCCTCTTCGACGGCGCGGCGGAAGGTGGTGCCGTGGGCAATCTTTTCGCCGAACATTTCATCGTTGGTATCTGTGTGGGCATCGACGTGAATCAGCCCAACCGGACCGTGCTTTTTGGTCAGCGCGCGCAGGATCGGCAGGGTAATGGTGTGATCGCCTCCCAGCGTCAGAGGGATAAGCGGAAAACTATTTAAACCGGTGTAGTAATCCTCGATAATCTGCACCGATTTGAGCAGGTTGTAGGTATTGATCGGTACATCACCGATATCTGCCACCGACAAGGAATCAAAAGGCGCGGCGCCGGTGGCCATGTTATACGGGCGAATCATTACCGATTCGGTACGAATATAGCGCGGTCCGTAGCGCGTTCCGGAACGCTGTGAGGTTCCGATATCCAGCGGGATGCCGACAAACGCTGCATCAAGTCCCTGTAAATCTTCGATAAATGGCAGGCGCATCATCGTGGCGCGGCCACCAAAACGCGGCATCTCGTTGCCACCCTGCGGTTGATGAAAGACGTTATCCATTTCAGCTCCTGAATCTGACAAACAAAACTCAACAGCAGGGATAGTGCGAAAGATGTGCTGGACTTTAAATCGTCTGCCGCAAATACTTAGTTCATTTATTAGTGAACTAAGACGCTATGCTTAACGACGCGACGCTTAACATTCGACAGCTCCAGGTTTTTGAGGCGGTGGCCCGTCTTGAGAGCTATGGCCGGGCCCAGCAGGAGCTGGGGATTTCCGTTTCCGCGATCAGCAATGCGATGTCGCAGCTGGAAGGCCAGCTTGGCTTTAGCCTGTGTCAGCGCGGGCGCGGCGGCTTTGCGTTGACCGAAAAAGGGCAGCATTTTTTACAGCAGGCGATCCGCGTGCTGAGCGAACTGAATGAACTGGAGCGCCAGTCGGCGCTGCTGAAAGGCGAGCATAGCGGCACGATTTGTATCTCAACGCTCGATTCCATCGAGACGGAGACCGCGCTGTCGCTGCCGGTCGTGCTGCGCAGCTTTAGCGATAAGTTTCCTAATGTGCATATCAAGCTGATTATCCGTACCCCGGCGGAACAGCTTAACGGCGTATTGAATAACCATATCGATCTCGCCATCGGCAGCTACAACTCGCGGGTGCATAACATCATCAGCGAACCGCTCTATCGCGAGCAGCACTGGCTCTACTGCAGCGACCTGCATCCCATGTTCTTCAGTCGACAGCTCGATAAAGAGCTGATCAGCCAGTGTCCGCTGGTGACGCGCAGCTACTGGAATACCAGCGATCTGCGGCGGCGCGGGTTCAGCAAGGGCAGCGCGACCGTTGAAACCGTCGATGCGCAGCTGCTGCTCATCCTCTCCGGGAAATATATCGGCTACCTTCCCGAGCACTACGCCTGGCCGTGGATTAAGGAGAATCGCCTGCGCGTACTGCTGCCCAATGAGTTTGGCTTTCAATCTCCCTTCTCGGCGATATGCAAGCGCGGGCGCAGCAACGAACCCTATCTGAAGGAGTTTCGCAATCTACTCAAGAAGAATACGGTGGCCAGACCGAAGTGGAGCGAATGAGATTCGCATTGAATGAGTAACAGCTTATGCCTGATTAGAATTGTAAAAAGACCGCTCAATATCAGGCATATATAAGGTAATGTGCCATTAATCATATGGTGGTGAGAAAAAGCTTAGATAAAAATATCGTCCTGCACCTGGATAATTCCCATTCCTGATCTGGTTAAAAAATGACCTTTTTGTGTGTTTTTTCTGAATTAATGTTAAATCCAACGCCTGACGTTGTTTGTTAAAAATTTTTCTGCTGCAATCGATAAATATATTTTTGACGTATTTTTTTCTAATGGATGGGAAGATGATAAGAAATAGCTTATTGGCATTGGTGTGCATTTCTGTAGGTTTATTACAGGGGTGTACTAATGGTAAAAAACCGCAGAGCGCACTCATAAAAAAAGATGTCATTCAAAATGAACAGCCCGCGCAGGTTCCTGCTTTACAGCAGTGTATCCAGGATGCCGACGCTTTAGTTAAGCTCGATAAAAAGTTTCAGCAGGATTCAAACGAGCTGTATGGTTTAATCAATGACGCTAAGTTTTATGCTTCTGTTTCAGACCAAACCTCCGCCAGCGTAAAATCAACGATTACACCGCTTTTTGAATACAAGATAAACGATAAGTGTAATAGCATTTCGCAGAAATTAATTAAAGAGTTTGAAAGCCGGGCAAGAAAAGCTGAACTCAAGGATGGGCTGGCCAGATGATGGACGCTAAGGGGAAACTGAATATATGCAATCTACGAGGTCCTGCGATTGTATTTGCTCTTTTTACCCTTATTGTTGTGTTTCCTGCTCGTGCTGAGCCGGGAGACTTCCTTGATAATATATCGAAACTCGAAATAAACAATCCGCCGGCCTCAGGCGCCGCCAGCGGGGAGTCGGTCTCGTCTAAGCAAAATAACGATAGCCCTGATAAAAAAACGCCTCAGAAGCAGGACGTCGTCAGAAAAAAAAGTCATCAGAATAAAACAGAGAGTACGATTAACGCTCTGCGGAAACAGAATGCGGAGCTGAGCGCTGCCGCCAAAGCGGCGGAGAAAAAGCGCGCTGAAACGACGCGCGAACTGTCGGCGCAGATCGCCGAGCTGAAGGCTCAGAGTGAACAGCGTGTACGGAAAGAGAGCGGCGAAACTGCCGCCGTGAGCGCGCTGAGCAAAAAGAACGCCGAGCTGGCCGCCGCTGCCGAAGCGGCGCAGAAAAAACTGGATGAGACCACCCGCTCGCTGACGGCGCAGATTGCCGCATTGACGGCACAGCGTGCACAGAACGAAAGCGGGCAGACCACCGCGCTTGATGCGCTGAGCAAAAAGAACGCCGAGCTGGCCGCCGCTGTCGAAGCGGCGCAGAAAAAACTGGATGAGACCTCCCGCACGCTATCTGTGCAGATTGCCGCGCTGAAAACGCAGAAGGAGCAGAGTGAGAACCTGCAGAAATCGACGATCAATACGCTGACGGGAAAGAATCTGGAACTGCGCGCCGCTGCCGAATCTGCACAGAAAAAGCAGGATGAGACCACCCGCGCGCTGTCGGCGCAGATCGCCATGCTGAACAAGCAGCGCGCGGAGAGAGAAGGTCAGCAGAAAACCGCGCTTGATGCGCTGAGCAAAAAGAACGCCGAGCTGGCCGCCGCCGCCGAAGCGGCGCAGAAAAAGCAGGATGAGACCACCCGTGCGCTGTCGGCGCAGATCGCCATGCTGAACAAGCAGCACGCGGAGAGGGAAGAGCAGCAGAAAACCGCGCTTGATGCGCTGACCAAAAAGAACGCCGAGCTGAACGCCGCCGCCGCAACCGCGCAGAAAGAATATGATGTTTCAGTCGCTGCTTTAAACGATAAAAATAAAAAATTACAGTCTACGATCGATAGCCTGGCCATCAAGCAAAGTGATTTAAGCCTTGCGGATAAAAGTCATAAAAATGCCTATGCGCTCGGCGTTTTCTACCTTACCCAAGCGCTATCCGATGTGAATAAAATGGCCGACAATAATGTCAAGCTGGCGCCTTCAGCGTTGGTTTCCGGGTTTAACGACGCTTATAATAAAAAACTTAAAATTAAAGAAAATGAAATAGAAAGTATCGTTAACATGCTTAACGAACAACTATCGTCTAAGTACGTCGATATTGAAAAAAGAATCATGGCTAAAATCAAAAACAAGAAATATGAGATTTTGCCTAATGGTGTCTATTTTGTGGTTGATAAAAAAGGAAAGGAGTCGTACAAGTCGAATGAGACTTTGTCTATGAATATCCTAGAGAAGAAGCTTGATGGTACGCCGATACTCAATACGATGAATTCAAAGATGGTTTACGATAAGCAAATCGATCCGCTAATGGCCAAAGTATTATCATCCGGATTAAAAGGCGGAACGGTCACGCTATATGGACAGGCCGGCTCGCTGTATAGCAGCACGCCAGCGGACCTGAATCCGGATACCTTAATCTCCATTACCTTCGAACTCATTCCCTGAGCGATCGATAGCGGCTCCCCGCCGACTTGCGTGTCCGCAAAGCCATCGCCCGCATACCAGGGGGGGGCAGTCAGATGTCCGGGACGGACATCATGGCTGCAACTATCGCCTGGCGGGCAGAATATTGCCCATCGCGCTTTCAACCGATCGCTTCCGGCAGCAGTCAATCCAGCTGCATGAGGTTTGACTCAAAGACGGTGACGCCCGAGGCCTCCCCGGCGTAATGCGCCGCTTCGTCATACGGGGCGAGGTGTGAAAAGCAGCATATTACCATTCTCAACGAGTATGAAGACGGAACTGCGATCCTACCTCTGTTGCTTTCCCAATGAATCCCGACTTGATATCTGCCGGATATTATTTGTGAATTTTATATTAATCTTGCCAGCCATTAATTATAACCATATTTATGCCCAGAGCCGGGCGGCTTACAGCCTGTAAACCATAAAAAATAATTTATTTCACACTTCGCTATTCGCGATTTTTTCAGTGTCAGGAATGATCTTTATTTCCGCTGCACATTGATTTGCATCAATCAACTCCGTCTATTCAGATATGAATTTAATTCATATTCCTCTGCCAGGTATACACTTAGCCTTTATTGTAAGCAAAAGGTTGTTATTACATACCGGCTTTGTTTGTCTGATGCGTTTCATTTTTACATTTGCCTTAAGATGTCTGAGGAAAGTCTTATAATGGACTTTGGGGCCGGCAGGTTGATATTTTTTGGCGCTTTGCTCTACTATATCCTGGTCATCACACGCCGTTATCTTTAACACATTATTCCTCACGGGAAGGGACCGCTATGGCTGATACGTTCCAGAATGAGGTGCCCAGGGCACGCATTTTCAGAAAAGAGTTCGAAAAAATCCTGAAAGACCCGGCGCTAACGCAGGAATTACGCGACGAAATGAGCGCGCTGGCCCCGAAATAAACGGCGTGCGTTATTTAATGGATTAACCGGGAATATGCTGGACGCGCAGGTGGCTGATTCCGTGGCCCGAACGGCGCTGGCAGCCTGCCCCGCGCTGACCGGAGAGGAGATGTACTGATGGCCAATGTTTATACTCTGATTTCAGTCTGTCAGGCCGCTGCTGATGCGCTGGCGGTACAAACGCAACAACGTCTGCTGTTGTGGAACAACTGGCTGCAGCCGCTGTCAGCCGATAAACCCGCGGGGGACGATCCCGGCTACGATGATGATTTCCAGCTGATGCGCGAAGAGGTGAACAAGATCACCGGTGCGGATAGCGATCTGATTTGTAGGTTGGCCGAAAAACTGCTCACCACCGTGACCAAAGATATTCGCGTTGCCTCATATTACGCGTGGGCGCGGCTGCACCGGGATGGCGAAAGCGGTCTGGCGGACGGACTGGAACTGCTGGCCGGGCTGATGCAGGGTTTTGGCGAGCAGCTGCACCCGCTGCGGGAGCGCAGCCGAAGGGCCGCATTTGACTGGCTCGCCGGACAGCGGATGCTTGACAGCCTGTCGCTGTACCCCGAGGCCGGCAGTACTGATGCCTTGCGTATCAGCGGCGCATTATTGCTGATGGAGCAGGCGCAGGAGGGGACTGTCCCCGATGCGCTGTGCGGCGTCCTCGAGACCCGTCTGTTGAAGTCGGGCGGCCCGGATGCCGTCGTGCCGCAGAACGTCAGCGATGTTTCGCCCTCTCAGGCAAACAACTATACGCCGGCGCTGAGCCCTATCACCTCCGGCCAGGAACTGCTGACGCAGGCGCGTATCCTGGCGAAATATCTCGGTGACCAGCCGGAGGGCTGGCTGGCCGCTCACCATCTGATGAAAAGCATTCGCCACGACACGCTAAATCAGCTGCCGCCGCTATCAGCAGAAGGCAGAACCCGTATTGAACCGCCGAAGCCGGACCAGCGGGCATTGCTGAAGCGGTTGTATCTCCAGCAGAGCTGGACGGAACTGCTGGAACAGGCTGACGGGATGTTTTCTCGTGGGGCGAATCATCTGTGGCTGGACCTGCAGTGGTATATCCACCAGGCTCTGCTGAAGGCTGGGCGGGAAGCGGAAGCCGCTATTATTCAGAATGACCTGAAAGGGCTGCTGACCCGGCTGACGGGGCTGGAAGGACTGGCATTTAACGACGGCACGCCGTTTGCCGATGAGGTCACGCTGAACTGGATACAACAGCAGGTGCTGGAGAACGCCGCAGGCTGGCGGGATGATACTGCCGCCAGCGCCGCTACCGCATCCGGCGATGACGATATTCTGCTGCTGGAGCCGGAGGCCCTCGCGGTTGCCGACAGCGACGGCCCGGAGGCGGCGCTGGCCTGGCTGCAGAACCGCCCGGGTATCACCAGCGTGCGCAGCCGCTGGCTGCTGCGCCTGCTGATGGCGCGTATTGCCGAGCAGACCGGCAAAAATGAGCTGGCGCAACACCTGCTGGCGGAACTGGGCGCGGATGCTGCCGGAATTCCGCTGGCACAATGGGAGACAGGTCTGCTGTTCGAAGTCAAAGCCCGCCACCTCAGGCTGCTACGCATGAAGGCCGGGCGCAGTGAAACCGACAAAAACCGCCTGCAGTCTGCTATGGACCGCCTGCTTGCCGAGCTGATTGCCATCGATCCCGCCCGTGCCGCAGTGCTGTGCGCTTAATCTGTTTACGAAAAATAAGGTGGCGGGAGCGGCGATGAAAAAAAGAGAATGCCGCTCAGCGCATATCTCACAACGTATTAAAAGTTAACGGGGGCGATAACGTGTCGGCCAGAGAACGTTTTTTTAAGAAAGTGCAGCAGAACTCCGATAGCATACCGCCCGGCAATAAATCCGCTGAGGCGGAAATTCAGGCATTCCGCCGCCGGATGGATGCGCTGGTGCAGCAAATCAGCCAGTGGTTTGCGGGTTCCGGCATTGAGATCATTCTATCAACAAAGCATATCCATGATCTGAGCACGATCGGCTATAGCCTGAACAGCGGTATATGCCGTTATGACATCACCACAATCCGGCTCCAGAACGGCGATCGTCACGTCAGCATAGTACCTGAACAGCTCTGTCGAGGTGTGGAAACGGGCTGCATGACAATGCGGGTTAATGCCCCCGGAATCACTCAGCTGTTTTACCTGAGCATGGCGCCGGAAACGGGCTGGTTTATCCGCCGTGAACATCAGAGCGAAAAAGAGAATGCCATCATGACGGAAGAGCTCTTTTTCCATGCCGTTGATTGCCTTGCCTGAATAGTCGCAGCGGTTTCTCATATTGTGCAGGCAACCGTTGCCTGACCCATTACAGATATTCGGGCTGTCTGCTCTGAAGGCTTCATGCTTGTGCTTTCAGCCGCAATGAGCCTCTTAATGAGTTTTACCATTTTAGGACCCGCGTTTTTTGGCTCTTTCTCCTGGAGCCCAAAAAGGCACCACAAGGCTGCGGTCCTCAGTCATTCCCGCCAGACCGATACAGACACAAAAAAGCCCGCAGGGCTTGCGCCGTGCGGGCTCTCAGGACTTCATCGGATGACTCTGGTAATCACCGATGGAGAATTTTGGTGGGCTGGCGGAGTCTGAATTGGTTTTTTAATCTATTGAATTTACTTTGGTAACTACTAGTTCAACTTTTTGCTGGTGCCTATTTGGGTGCCTAAAAGTTTTTTCTCCCTTTGATGAGAA
>NZ_VOJB01000081.1:0-2804 GCF_007910085.1 Klebsiella sp. ME-303
CGCTGCTCAGCCAGCTCCAGAGCGGCTTTCACGCGAGATTGCTTTTTCGCTTTCTCACGAATGCTGACAACGTCATTCGCTTTAACCTGATAAGAAGCGATGTTAACAACACGACCGTTTACCATGATAGCTTTGTGGCTAACCAGCTGACGTGATTCAGCACGAGTCGCGCCGAAGCCCATACGGTATACAACGTTGTCCAGACGACCTTCCAGCAGAGTCAACAGGTTTTCACCGGTGTTGCCTTTCAGACGCGCTGCTTCTTTATAGTAGTTACGGAACTGACGCTCCAGCACACCGTACATACGGCGAACTTTTTGCTTTTCACGCAACTGCACACCATAGTCAGACAGACGCGGTTTACGCGCACCGTGCTGGCCAGGAGCTTGTTCAATTTTACACTTGGTATCGATCGCGCGAACGCCAGACTTAAGGAACAGGTCTGTGCCCTCACGACGGCTCAGCTTGAGCTTAGGACCCAAATATCTTGCCATTTTCTTTCTCCAACAATCCTAGAAACGAACGCGTTATACGCGACGTTTTTTCGGCGGACGACAACCGTTATGAGGGATCGGAGTCACATCAGTAATATTAGTGATGCGGAAACCAGCGGCGTTCAGTGCACGAATAGTAGATTCGCGACCTGGACCCGGACCTTTGACCATAACTTCCAGATTCTTGATGCCGTATTCTTTTACGGCTTCAGCGCAACGCTCTGCTGCAACCTGAGCTGCAAACGGAGTGGATTTGCGAGAACCACGGAAACCGGAACCACCGGCTGTTGCCCAACCCAGCGCGTTACCCTGACGATCGGTAATGGTAACGATGGTGTTGTTAAAAGAAGCATGGACATGAGCCACGCCATCAGAGACTTGTTTTCTTACACGCTTACGTGCACGAACTGGTGCCTTTGCCATTATTCAATCACCCCGACTATTTCTTGATCGGTTTACGCGGACCCTTACGGGTACGTGCGTTGGTCTTAGTACGCTGACCGCGAACCGGAAGACCACGACGATGGCGTAAACCACGATAGCAACCAAGGTCCATCAGACGCTTGATGCTCAGGGTGATTTCACGGCGCAGATCACCTTCAACGACAAATTTACCAACCGCTTCACGCAGGGATTCAATTTGTTCTTCAGACAGCTCACTGATCTTAACATTTTCAGCGATACCCGTGTCAGCACAGATGGCTTTAGAGCGGGTCTTGCCGATACCGAAAATAGCAGTTAATGCGATTACGGTATGTTTGTGATCAGGAATGTTAATGCCTGCTATACGGGCCACTATGCACTCCTACTATTTAATATGTACGCACCATGCTGAAAAGCCCGTTTTCAGGATACTCAAATGGAAACGTACAGACATACAAAAGATTGGCTGGCTAATCTAGCCAGCTCAACCCAACTTTGCAAGAAAAATATGCGAATAAATCAGCCTTGGCGCTGTTTATGCTTCGGCTCGGCACTGCAAATCACGCGGATGACGCCATCACGCTTAACGATTTTGCAGTTACGGCATAATTTCTTGACGGAAGCACGAACTTTCATTTTTACTCTCCGTAACTTCTCGAGCGACCTGTTAGCGGCCGTAGCCTTTCAGGTTCGCCTTCTTCAATGCAGACTCGTACTGACTCGACATCATCAGAGTTTGCACTTGAGCCATAAAGTCCATAATCACGACAACAACGATAAGCAGTGAGGTTCCACCGAAGTAGAACGGTACTTTCATTGCATCACGCATGAACTCCGGGATCAGGCAGATAAAAGTGATGTATAACGCACCGACCAAAGTCAGGCGAGTCATTACTTTATCGATATACTTCGCCGTTTGCTCTCCCGGACGAATTCCTGGTACAAATGCACCGGACTTCTTCAGGTTATCTGCTGTTTCACGCGGGTTGAAAACCAACGCCGTGTAGAAGAAACAGAAGAAGATGATTGCAGACGCATAGAGTAACACATAAAGCGGTTGCCCAGGCTGCAAATACAGCGAAATTGTTGTCAGCCAGTTCCAACCAGTACCGCCCCCGAACCATGATGTAATGGTAGCCGGGAACAGAATAATACTGGAAGCGAAGATTGCCGGGATAACCCCTGCCATATTCACTTTCAGCGGTAAATGTGTGCTCTGTGCAGCATAGACACGACGACCCTGTTGACGTTTAGCGTAGTTTACCACAATGCGGCGTTGACCACGCTCTACAAAGACAACAAAGAAGGTCACTGCAAATACTAATACTGCAACCAACAGCAACAGGAGGAAGTGCAGGTCGCCTTGACGCGCTTGCTCGATAGTATGGGCGATGGCCGGCGGGAGACCCGCAACGATACCGGCGAAGATAATGATTGAGATACCGTTTCCGATACCGCGCTCAGTAATCTGTTCGCCGAGCCACATCAGGAACATCGTTCCTGAGACCAGACTAACAACAGCGGTGAAATAGAATGCAAAGCCTGGATTAATCACCAGGCCCTGCATACCAGGCATATTCGGCAGACCGGTAGCAATACCGATCGACTGGAATATCGCCAGCACCAGAGTACCGTAGCGGGTGTACTGGCTGATCTTACGACGACCAGACTCCCCTTCTTTCTTCAGCTCCGCTAACGGCTGATAAACAACCGTCAGCAGCTGGACAATGATCGATGCCGAAATATACGGCATGATACCCAACGCAAAGATAGAAGCACGGCTGAGAGCACCACCAGAGAACATGTTGAACATTTCAATGATGGTGCCTCGCTGTTGCTCAAGCAGTTTGGCAAGTACAGCGGCATCAATACCAGGGATCGGAATAA
>NZ_VOJB01000082.1:0-3675 GCF_007910085.1 Klebsiella sp. ME-303
AGCTCAACAACGTCCATTACGGACATAGCGGATACTGCTTCAATGATTTGATCTTTAGTGATAGACATTTAAATTGTTCCTGAATATCAGAATAAGTTTATACGTAAGCGAATGCTTTACAAAGACAACTGCGATTAAGCAGCTTCTTTCGCATCGCGTACAGCAGCCAGAGTGCGAACCAGTTTGCCAGCCGAAGCTTCTTTCATGGTTGCCATCAGGCGTGCAATTGCTTCTTCGTAGGTCGGCAGAGTTGCCAGGCGGTCGATTTGCGACGCCGGGATCAGCTCACCTTCAAAGGCTGCGGCTTTGACCTCAAATTTTGCATTCGCTTTCGCGAACTCTTTGAACAGACGAGCGGCAGCGCCCGGGTGTTCCATAGAGTATGCAATCAAGGTCGGACCAACAAACGTGTCTTTCAGGCACTCGAAAGGAGTACCTTCAACGACGCGGCGCAGCAGGGTGTTACGAACAACACGCATGTATACGCCAGCTTCACGACCTGCTTTACGCAGTTCAGTCATTTTGTCTACAGTCACGCCACGGGAATCCGCAACTACTGCAGACAGCGCGCCTTTGGCTACTTCGCTGACTTCAGCAACAATCGCTTGTTTGTCTTGAAGATTTAAAGCCATTAGCTTTGCTCCTGGATGTTTGCCAGAGCTCATGCTCCGGAACTCACTTCACTCGACTCAAAGAGAAGAGCGTCTTAATACGGTGAGCAGAAACAAGCCAGAGTATCCAAAAATAATCTTAGCGTTCTGTCACCGTCTACGCAGGGCATTAAGTCTCTTGCGAAACACCTGCGGTCTTCGACGGAGGCCTGGATAGGCCAGGCTCCAACGAACAAATTCTTTCTATGACTTCGTCCTTTGAACCGCAGCTGTGTTAGCTGCGCTCGTTCACACCAGTCACATAGTTAACTATGCTCCTGGTGATTCACTCACTTGCTGCCTTGCTGCAATTCAAATGACTCGCATAGTGCTCTGTTATATTTCAACAGAATCGTGGGGGTAGAATTGTAGACAAAACCACCGCCCACGTAAAGCTAATCTTAGTTCGCAGATGCGCTCAGACCAGCCTGATCAACGGCAACGCCAGCACCCATGGTGGTGGAGATGCTGATTTTCTTGATGTACACGCCTTTAGCCTGAGTCGGTTTTGCTTTTTTCAGCGCAACCAGCAGAGCTTCCAGGTTTTCTTTCAGTTTATCAGCGTCAAAATCCACTTTACCGATGGTGGTGTGGATGATGCCGTTTTTGTCGTTACGGTAACGAACCTGACCTGCTTTAGCGTTCTTAACCGCTTCAGCAACGTTCGGCGTTACGGTACCCACTTTCGGGTTTGGCATCAGGCCGCGCGGACCCAGAACCTGGCCCAGCTGGCCAACAACGCGCATTGCATCCGGGGAAGCAATAACAACGTCAAAGTTCATTTCGCCTTTTTTGATCTGGTCAGCCAGATCTTCCATACCTACCAGCTCTGCGCCAGCAGCTTTAGCTGCTTCAGCGTTCGGGCCCTGGGCAAATACGGCTACGCGAACTGAACGGCCAGTACCGTGCGGCAGTACGGTCGCGCCGCGGACGTTCTGGTCAGATTTACGCGCGTCGATGCCGAGGTTAACGGCAACATCAACGCTTTCAACGAACTTAGCAGTAGCCAGTTCTTTCAGCAGAGAGATGGCTTCGTTGATGTCGTACTGTTTGGTCGCATCAACTTTGTCACGAATCACGGACATGCGCTTGGTCAGTTTAGCCATTTCTTAGTCCTCCACTACCAGGCCCATGGAACGTGCAGTACCTTCAATGGAGCGAGTCATCGCTTCAATGTCGGAACCAGTCATGTCGGCAGCTTTGGTCTGCGCGATTTCCTGCAGCTGAGCGCGGGAAATTTTACCTACTTTGTCTTTGTTCGGTTTACCGGAACCAGACTTGATACCAGCCGCTTTTTTCAGCAGAACTGCTGCCGGCGGAGTTTTGGTAACGAAGGTGAAAGAACGGTCAGCGTAAACGGTAATAACAACCGGGATCGGCAGACCTTTTTCCAGGGATTCAGTTTTTGCGTTGAACGCTTTGCAGAATTCCATGATGTTCACACCCTGCTGACCCAGTGCTGGACCAACCGGCGGACTCGGGTTTGCCATACCAGCTGCAACCTGCAGCTTGACATAGGCTTGTACTTTCTTAGCCATGTAAATTTCCTCGTTTGGGTGTAGCGCCTAAAAAGGCTCCCCGTGATAAATATCGCTTTATGGGAATCAGACCCATAAAAACAAAAGGCGCGAAATTGTATGTCAATTCCGCGCCTCATGCAACGATTAAAACGTTGCTTTTTTGATCGGCTGTTAGGCTTTTTCTACCTGAGCGAAGTCCAGCTCAACCGGCGTTGCACGACCGAAGATAGAAACGGACACTTTCAGACGAGACTTCTCGTAGTCCACTTCTTCAACCACACCGTTAAAGTCGGCAAATGGACCGTCGCTAACGCGAACCATTTCACCCGGCTCAAACAGCGTTTTCGGCCGCGGCTTATCGCCAACCTGCTGCAGACGGTTCATGATCGCGTCGACTTCTTTGTCGCTGATCGGTGCCGGACGGTCAGATGTACCGCCGATGAAACCCATCACACGCGGTACGCTGCGCACCAGGTGCCAGCTCGCGTCGTTCATCACCATCTGGACCAGCACGTAGCCCGGGAAGAATTTGCGTTCGCTTTTACGACGCTGGCCGCCGCGGATTTCGACCACTTCTTCGGTCGGCACCATGACTTCGCCAAACAACTCTTCCATATTGTGTAATTTGATATGTTCACGCAACGAGGTAGCTACGCGACCTTCAAAACCGGAAAACGCCTGAACGACGTACCAGCGTTTTTTAGGAGCTTCAGACATCTCAGAACCTCAGGCCAGTGATAAAGGATACCAGGCGAACCAGAATACCATCCAGTCCCCACAGGATCAGTGACATTACGGCAGTCACTGCGGCAACAATCAGCGTGGTATGCAACGTTTCCTGGCGAGTCGGCCAGATCACCTTGCGGACTTCGGTTCTCGCTTCACGAGCGAAGGCGACTGTCGCCTTACCTTTTGTCGTTAACAGCGCGACACCGCCCGCTGCAGCGATCAGAATCACTACAGCCAGCGCACGCACTGCCAGCATAATGTCACGATAAAGGAAGTTGCCGACGATGGCCACAATCAGCAGCACGACTACGATTGTCCACTTCATCGCTTCGAGGCCGCGCCCGCTCCCTTGAGCTTCGGTATTCGCACTCATAAACCAACCTGTCACAAGAATTCAGACAAATAACTTCACCCCGCATGAAATGCGAGGCGACCAAACCGAAATGCTCTGCTGCGTTTCGGACTTAACGCCCTCTTCAGAGCCTGTCTCAGCAATGATTATGACCCAAAAAATCACTGATGAGCCAGGTTCTGGTGTGAAAGCGTGCAAAAAGGGCATCAAATGATGCCCTTTTATTGCGCATTGCGTCAAATGTTATCAGCAATTAGCCGAGAACTTTAGCAACCACGCCCGCGCCAACGGTACGGCCACCTTCACGGATTGCGAAACGCAGACCGTCGTCCATCGCGATCGGGTGGATCAGGGTAACAACCATTTTGATGTTGTCGCCCGGCATTACCATCTCTACGCCTTCCGGCAGTTCGATGGTGCCAGT
>NZ_VOJB01000083.1:0-4849 GCF_007910085.1 Klebsiella sp. ME-303
AAAGGCAGGATGTATACCTGACAGAGGAATGTGAATTAAATTCATATCTGAATAGGCAGCGTTGATTGATGCAAATCAATATGTAACGCAAATACTGGTCGTTCCGGATACTGAAACGCGCGCGAACAGGGGCGTAAGAAATAAATTATTTTTTATCCTTTACCGGCCATAAAAAAGTCCAGTAGTGGATTTTAATATGGCTATAATTAATGGCTGACAGGATTAATATAAAACTTACAAATAATACTTGCCAAATATCCGGTATCGATGGTTAAACCGGACAACGTATAGAGTCGCGCTGAGCGCAAAAGAAATAGCGGCATTTCATTCAGCAGATATATTAAAACAGAGCTTACAATAATACCTCTCGCTCATTAATTCCTGCCTGGCGCCGGGTAAAGCGGGTTTACCGCTTAAAGGCCCGGCCGGCAGAGATTGCCAGCGCCCGTTCGAAAGCGACGCGTCCTGTTCCCGCCGGCCAGGACTCAATGGATTGCAGCTGCGGATTCATTTGCCGCATCGCCGCCAGATCGGCATGCCCCGCCAGCCGTCCCTCATCCACAGGTTCGCATTCCCTCTCCCGCCAGGCTATATCTTAGACACCTTTCTTCATACAGGAGTGAATAAGATGGGCAAAAAGATTCTGATGCTGGTGGGCGATTACGCCGAAGATTACGAAACTATGGTGCCGTTTCAGGCATTACAAATGATCGGTCATCAGGTTGATGCGGTCTGTCCAGATAAAACAAAAGGCGACTTCATTATGACCGCGATCCATGATTTTGACGGCGCCCAGACCTACAGTGAGAAACCCGGGCACCGCTTTGTTCTCAACGCCGATTTTACAACGGTGAAAGAACAGGATTACGACGCGCTGTTAATCCCCGGCGGCCGGGCGCCAGAATATCTGCGCCTGAATGCGCAAGTGATTAAACTGGTGCAGGCATTTGACGCAGCGCGTAAACCTATTGCTGCCGTTTGCCACGGCCCTCAGCTGTTGGCAGCTGCGGGGGTATTAAAAGGCCGCACCTGCAGCGCCTATCCGGCCTGCGCGCCGGAAGTGCGGCTCAGCGGCGGACATTTTGCCGACATCGGTATCGATCAGGCGCATGTGGATGGCAATCTGGTGACCGCCCCCGCCTGGCCCGCTCATCCGCAATGGCTGGCGAAATTTGCCGAATTGTTGCAGTAGCAAACCTGACAAATATAAAAGGCCGGAACGGATCATCGGGGACTACCGTCTGAAGGCGATGCTGGCGCTAAAAATCGCGCCAGCATCGGTTTTAATGGCAGTTAAAAAAGATTATCGGCAATGCTGTAAGCTCAGCTTTTGGGGTAGACGGTGCAGACTTTCGCCGAAGCAGGGCCAGACGCGATCGCTGCCCGTCTGGTCATTCGATATGACCAGAACAACCGGGAACCACGATATGATAAGTTCGGAAATAACCCCTTTGCTTGCTGCAGCCGTTTTCAACCTAAATGGCGTTTAGCCTCCTTACGCACCCGGTGCAGTACATGATGTTTGATCCCACTGTAATCCGGGTGTTCAGACAGATTCTCGATATCACGTTCCCGGCCAAAAGGCAGGGCGATCTCCTCAACAATCTTTCCTGGGTTTGCTGACATAATCAGAATGCGATCGGCGAGGAATAGCGCCTCTTCCACGTCGTGAGTGACAAAAAGCAGAGTGGTGCCGGTATTGAGCCAGGCCTCACGCAGCAGTTCCTGCATCATCAGACGGGTTTGCGCATCGAGCGCGCCGAAGGGTTCATCCAGTAACAGCACATCCGGGCCGGGTAGCCAGGCGCGCGCCAGCGCTACCCGCTGTTTCATACCGCCTGAAAGCTGCCAGGGCGAATGGTGCTCAAAGCCTTGCAGGCCAACGAGTCCAAGCCATTCCATCGCACGGGCGTTAATTTCATCTTTGCGATGCTTACCCAGCCGAGGACCAAAGGTGACGTTATCCAGTACCGATAGCCACGGAAAGAGGTTAGGCTGCTGGAAGATCATTCCGCGATCCGGCCCCGGCTGGCGGACCGGTTTCCCCCCCGCCACCACGCGCCCCCGATCCGGTTTGTTAAACCCGGCGACCAGGTTAAGAATAGTGGACTTACCGCAGCCGGAAGGCCCCAGGAGCACCACAAATTCCCCTTTGTGGAGCGACAGGCTGATATCTTCCAGCACCGTGAACGGCTGTGGCTTCGCCGCAAAGGCGAGCGATACGTTTTCCAGCGTGATAGCACTCATTATTCTTTCCCCGCCCAGGGTACAAACAGGCGCTGCAGCCCCAGCAGCAGTAAATCCAGCGCATAGCCAATGCCACCCAGTAGCAAAATGCCAAGCATGACGATATCGGTGCGTAAATAGGAACTGGCGTTAATGACCATCCAACCCAGCCCCGAACTGGCAGCAACCATCTCCGCCGCGATAAGCGACGTCCAGCCAATGCCAATCGACAGCCTGACGGTGGTGAACAGTTCCGGTAACGTATCCGGTAACACCACGCGCAGAAAGATCTGTTTGCGTGAAGCACCAAGCGTTTGCGCCACACGAATGCGCGAACGACCAATACGCTCTACCGCAGCAGATGCCCCCACTACCACGCTAAGGAAAGTGGCAATAAAGATGAGAAAGAACTTCGAGGCCTCACCAATCCCCAGCCAGACGACCGCCAGCGGAATAAGGGCAATTTTGGGCAGCGGGCGCAAAAACTGCACAAACGGATTCAGCACCGCCGCCAGACCTTCCGACAGCCCCATCAATAATCCCAGAGGAATACCGATGATGATTGCCACAGAAAAAGCGCTTAACGCACGTGCCAGGCTGACGGCAACATGCTCCCACAGCGGCACCTGACGATAACCATCCGCCAGCAACTCTTCGGTCGTCAGGCCTATATCCGTTAGCGATGGCAGCAGCAGCGGATCAACCCATTGCCGCGAGGCCGCCACCTGCCAGACGATAAAGAAAACAGTGACCGAAACGACGCTGATGGCAATGTGATAACTCAATCTCATTGCGCGGCTACCGCTGCGTCACGGATATAACGGGAGTTAATGGCGCTGTCCCAGCTGGCCGGGATATCACGTTGGCGAATCTCACCGATATCAGCAAGGAAGTGAGAGGTTTTGGTCAGCGCTTTCCCAATCCCGCTGTCGGTGGTTTGCGTACCGTTACCCAACCATTGCGCCGTACCCTGCTGGCTCAGCGTGGGATATTCCAGCCCACCCAACGTATTGACGGCGGTCGTCACCGGCGCACCCACCTCTTTCGCAACAATGGCCGCCGCGCGCTCCGGGTCTTTCTTAAACTCATCGACTTTTTGCTGATGAACACGCAGGAACGCGCTGACGGTTTGCGGGTACTGCTCAGCAAAAGCTTTACGCACAACGTAGTTGTTATAAATCAGGTAACCATCTTTTTGCAGATCTTTGGTTGCGAACACCTGATGCCCGCCAGAAGTCTCCAGTTCCTGAGCAAACGGCGCCCAGACATAGCCCGCGTCGATATCACCGCGTTTCCAGGCTGCGACCATTTCCGCCGGACGCAGCGGCAATAATGTTATTTTACTGCGGTCGAGATGGTTAACGCTGATAGCGGCCTCAAGCGCATATTGCGCCGTCGAGTTTGGCGGATAGGCTACGCGTTTACCCTCAATATCTTTAATGCTGGCAATACCGTCTTTACCAATTAAACGCTCGTAGCTGGCAATCACGCCAGAGACGCCGATAATTTCCACCGGCAGTTTTCTGACAATGCCTGCCGTTGCCGGGCTGGATCCAAAATTAGCAATATCAATCGCATTGCTGGCAAAGTAATTTAACGCATCAGCACCGGACGCAAATTGCACCCATTTCACCTTGCTGTTGAGTGCCTTATCCAAAGAACCATCGGCCTTAGCCAGCATCAGCACCTGAGAACCGCCGCTATATGCCACCCGAACTTCCGCTGGCGTTTCGGCAAAGCTGCTATTAACCCACAGGCCACCCGCTGCAAGTAAGACACAGAGACTTTTATTCATTTAATTTATCCTTTAAATAACAACGTTTTTAATGCCATGTCTCGCGTTGCGCCAGCCATAGCCGGGCACACTGCCGGGCGAGCGCTTCTGCGGGATCAATTGACACGGCCAGATGCGGTGAGGTCACCTCAGCCAGCGCAACCGGCACTTCTGTACAGGCCAGCACCAGCCGCTCTGCGCCACGATCGCGCAATGCCTGGGCCTGTAGACTCAGCAGTTCTCCGCCGGTACGCAGTTCGCCGCGTTTTACCGCATAGCATCCCGGTACAAACCACTGCCGCAGTTCTTCTTGCGTTGGCTGTACGCTTTCGATCCCCATCGCGGTGAATCCGTGCTGAAACCAACCGGCATCCAGCGTGCCCTGGGTAGCGATAATCCCGACCCGCCGGGGTTTCTCTTTCCCGTCGAATACCGCCAGCGTGGCATCCACAATATGCAGCAACGGTGCGTCGCTATGCTGCGCCAGCGCCTCATACCAGTGGTGCGCCGTATTACAGGCAATGGCAATATGACTGACGCCCACGCGGTTCAGCTGTTCCACACCGTACAACAACTGCGGCAGCGGGGATGGCCCCGTTCCCGCCAGCGCCCGCTGGCGATCCGCAATTTGCGGCACATTCCATACCACATGGGGAATTTGCTGTTGGTCGCTGCTGGCGGGCGTTGCCCGCAGCAATTTATGCATCAGATCCAGCGTCGCCAGCGGCCCCATGCCGCCAAGAATTCCCAGCAGAAATGGTGTACTCATGATGGCAAATAATCGGCGATGACCTGACGGTAGCCAAACAGACCTGCACTTCCCCCCGTATGGATAAACACCACATTCTC
>NZ_VOJB01000083.1:4923-30642 GCF_007910085.1 Klebsiella sp. ME-303
GGTGGGCAAGCCATAGCCTTCGCCGACATAATCACTGTTCGCCACCACCGCCTCACGCGGCAATTCACCCGGTACACCGAGCAGTTCCCGCGTCTGCTGCGCCAGACGCCAGACGTTGTGCTCCTGTTTTTCGCGCGGAGCGCGGACGCTAATCCCGAGGAGAGGAATACCGCTGTGCGTGGCAGTTAAGCCCGCAATCAGGCCAGCCTGTGTACCTGCGCTACCGGTGGCATGAACGATATGATCGATGCGCAGCCGTAGCTGGCTGGACTGCCAAAGCAGTTCTTCCGCGCAGGAGACGTAGCCCAGCGCGCCGATAGCGTTCGAGCCTCCACCGGGGATGACATAAGGGGTGTGGCCCCTGGCTCGCAGGCTTTCCGCGTGTTGTTCCATTGCCTGCTGCATATCCGTACCGCCGGGAAGATGAGCGATAATTTTGCCGCCGAGTAAACCGTCCAGCAGCACATTGCCGGATTGCTGATACTCATCACCCAGCGTCGTGACGCGTTGTTCGAGAAAAATATGCGTTTCCAGACCCAGTCTGGCTGCCGCCGCGACGGTCTGACGCACATGGTTAGACTGCGTGGCGCCCTGGGTAATGATAATATCCGCCTGTTTTGCCTGGGCATCGCCCAGCAAAAACTCAAGTTTGCGGGTTTTATTGCCGCCAGTGGCGAGGCCTGTGCAATCGTCTCGTTTTATCCAGATATTTGGCCCCTCCAGCAAGCGTGAAAGCTGCGTGAGAGGCTCCAGAGGGGTCGGGAAGTGGCCAAAATGAAGCCGGGGGAAACGCGCCAGATGCATAATAACTCCTGTAAAAAATGACTATGCAGCAAATTAAAATTTGGCCGCGAGGATAAAAGGTTCATACAATATTAAGTATGACTATATTTATTTTCTCACTGATGACTTACCAAGTTTTTCAGCTATGGTTATGAGAAAAAAAGATAAAATAGTGCTTTTATTTATTTTGTTCATCAGCACTAATTAACCGGACATAATACCAACGCTTCGAACAGATAACCCAAAGACGTATTTAACCAGGCAGACAACCTCAGGTATTTAATGCTTCCAGGGCGACAAACGCCTGCCAGCTCACCTCATCGATCCAGATACCCTCTTGCTGACGGCGGGTATACGCGCGCAATTCCGGCTCTCCGGGGATCTGCACATTGCGCCCTTCCTGCCCGCTACGCACCCAGTCCACCTGCGCTAATAGCGCCTGCTGGTAACTCTCCTGCACCCCCAGTCGCGCAGGATCAAATAAAATCGACAGCATATTGTTGATGATTCCGGCACGTGGCGGAATTTGCTGGCTTTCGGTTTCGCCGCCGGTCAGCGCAGCGCCGAGTAGACTACAAATCAGCGACAATCCTGCGCCTTTATGCCCGCCAAAAGGCAGCAAGGCACCGAACGGTTCCGTCATTAATACCGCAGGGTCGGTGGTGGGTTGTCCGTTCGCATCTACCGCACATCCTTCAGGGATGGCTCGCCCTTCATTCCATGCGATGCGCGCTTTATTGCCTGCTATGGCGCTGGTTGCGAAGTCAAGGATAACCGGGGGCCGGTTCGCGAGCGGTACCCCGACACAAAAAGGATTTGTGCCGAGTCGGGCACCGAGTCCATCGAAAGGCAGTACGACCGACGGCGCGGCCACGTTGGCAAAATGGAGCGAGACCAGTCCGGCGTCCGCCGCCTGTTCCGCCCATGCGCCGATTCGTCCAAGATGGTGGGTATTAGACAATCCGATTATTGCCACCCCAAACTCGCGCGCACGCTCAATACCCACGGCCATGGCCTGTTCGCCTAACGCCTGGCCGAAGCCGTGCCCCCCATCAAAAGAGACGATCGGTCCGGCATCAGACAACATGGTGAGCGTGGCGCCAGGGTTCAAATCCCCTGCCAGAATGGCCCGAATATAGCGCGGTAACAGGGTCACGCCATGAGAGTCGTGGCCTTTTAGTGAGGCTTCGACCAGGTTATCCGCGACCTTTTGAGCGATATCAGGTCCGGTGCCAACCCTTACCAGATGGCGCTGCAAAAGCGAACGTAAATAATGATCCGAAAATAAAGGCATGATGAGGCTCGCAATGACTGCCCCTACATTGATAAGGGCTATTTAAAAGATGAACCCGACTATACTGAGAATATATTTATGACCTAAACATGAATAATGACTAAGCTTTTCCGCCTGGTAAATAACAAGCCACAAATATCGTTATTCATTTCTCTGATATTCATTTTCATTTAAATCACTTCCTTTCCCGCTCGCCTCTGCCCATGATTTTTGGCTGAGAAACACCTTTCTGGGAAACTGAAATGAATAAAACAAGCAGAATACTCGCCTGTACGCTGGCGCTTTCCGCCCTGGGCGGGATAAGCCAGCCGGCATTAGCGGAAGGAAACATTAGTATTGCGCAGCAATTTGGCATCGGCTATTTAATTCTTGATGTGGTACGTGACCAACGGCTTATCGAAAAAGAGGGTCAGAAAGAGGGGCTGGATATAAAAGTAGAGTGGCGCACCATTTCCGGAGTGACCGGGATGAATGAGGCCCTGCTCTCTGGCGCTCTGGACGTTGCGTCAGCCGGGGTTCCTCCCGTACTCACCCTATGGGATCGCACCAAAGGTAAGCAAAATGTGAAAGCGATTGCCTCGCTGGGGTCGATGCCCAATTATTTGTTGAGTAATAATCCGGCGGTAAAAAGCATTAAAGATCTATCCGCAAAAGATCGGATCGCCGTACCGGCAGCAGGCGTCGGTTTTCAGTCTCGGACATTACAAATCGAGACCGCGAAATTATATGGTGACGGGGACTTCAAACGCTTCGATAAAATTAGCGTCAGTTTACCGCATCCGGACGCCAGCGCGGCATTAATTGCCGGCGGATCGGAGATTACCACCCACTTCTCAAGCCCGCCCTTCCAGTATCAGGCGCTGGAACATAAAAACGTGCATAAAGTGCTCAGCTCCTATGACGTACTGGGGGGACAGGCAACCTTTAATGTTCTCTATACCACCCAGAAATTCCATGATGAAAACCCCAGAACCTATAAAGCGTTTTATCGCGCGCTCAGCGAAGCCGCAAGTATTATTAACCGTGACAAAAATGCCGCTGCCGAAACTTACATTCGCGTTGAGAAATCGCGGCTGCCTTTACCGCTGGTACAAAAAATTGTTAACGATCCCGAAATAAGCTTTACGGTTTCCCCTGAACGTACTGGCGTATATGCCGAAAAACTCCATGAGCTTGGGATACTGAAAAATAAGGCCGGCTCGTGGAAAGATTATTTTTTTAACGAAGCATGGGAAAACCCCGGCAGCTAAACCGCGATACTGGAGGCTATGATGGTCAATCAGCAAATTGATGGCCCGCTGCTGCAGGTCAGCCATGTCGATATTGAATACCGCACGCGTGAACGCCGGGTACGCGCGACGCACGATGTCAGTTTTGATGTCTGGCCTGGGGACCGCTTTATTCTGCTTGGCCCCTCAGGCTGCGGAAAATCGAGCCTGTTGAAAGCCGCAGGCGGTTTTATTGCCCCGCGCAGCGGTCAAATTTCGCTTGCAGGGACGCCAGTTAGCGCCCCCGCTCCGGACCGCATGATGGTATTCCAGGAGTTCGACCAGCTGCCGCCGTGGAAAACGGTGCTGGAAAACGTCATGTTTCCTCTGCTCGCCAGCCGCAAAGCCAGCCGCTCACAGGCAAAAGAGACGGCGCTGCATTTCCTTCACAAAGTCGGTCTGGCGGAATTTGCTGACGCGATGCCCCATACGCTCTCCGGCGGCATGAAGCAGCGCGTCGCCATCGCCCGTGCGCTGGCGATGAAACCGCGCATCCTGCTGATGGACGAACCCTTCGCCGCCCTGGATGCGCTGACGCGGCGCACGATGCAGGAAGAGTTGCTGACGCTCTGGGAAGAAGAGCGCTTTACGCTGCTTTTCGTCACCCACTCGATTGAAGAGGCGCTGGTCGTAGGCAGCCGTATTCTGGTGCTTTCGCCGCATCCAGGGCGCGTCCGGGCAGAGCTTAATTGTCATCAGTTCACGCTTAATGATTTCGGCAGCGAGGCGTTTCAACACGCGGCTCGTCATATTCACCATCTGTTATTCCCGACGACCGGCAACGGTCCGTCTCACTCATCCGGCGAGGAGCCAGCGTATGTCCCAGCCACCGTACATCCGTCCTGAATTCGAACGCGAATTACCGCCGCTACGTAATCTGCCGGTGGAAACGCCGCTACCCTTAAGCCAGCGCCTGTGGAATCAGGCATGGCTGCGTAAGTCTGTGATTGTCGCCCTGGTGCTGGCGCTATGGGAGATCGCCGCGCGAATACAGCAAAACGATCTGATGCTGCCCGGGGTATTTCAGACGCTGCAGGCGTTCAGTGAAGACCTGCGCAATGGCGAACTGCCGGAAAAAATCGTCAATTCACTCAGTACCCTGCTGAAAGGATATCTGGCCGGCAGCGCGCTGGCGCTGATTGCCAGCGCCCTGGCAGTAACCACGCAGTTTGGTCGCGATCTGCTCAGCACATTAACCGCGATGCTCAATCCACTGCCGGCAATTGCGCTGCTGCCGCTGGCTCTGCTGTGGTTTGGCCTGGGAAATGCCAGCCTGATATTTGTACTGATACATTCCGTCATGTGGCCCATCGCTCTGAATACCTGGTCCGGATTTAGCAGCGTGCCGGAAACGCTGCGCATGGCCGGGCGCAACTATGGCCTCCGAGGGCCACGCTATGTGATCACGATTCTTATTCCGGCATCGTTGCCCGCCATCCTTTCCGGTTTGAAAATAGGCTGGGCTTTCGCCTGGCGAACGCTGATTGCCGCCGAACTGGTATTTGGCGCCTCCAGCGGCGAAGGGGGTCTGGGCTGGTATATATTCCAGAATCGCAATGAGCTGTTCACCGACCGGGTATTTGCAGGGCTGTTAACGGTCATCGCGATTGGTCTGCTGGTGGAAGGCATCGTATTCGCCAGTCTGGAAAAGATCACAATTAAGCGCTGGGGGATGCAGCGTTAACCCCACATTCATTCAGGCAGCTACTGCGCCCCCCATTAAAACGTCCGCTGGCGCCTTTCAGGCTGGCTCGCCGTGTTGCCGAAGTCGCGGCAACACGCCTTATCCTTACCACGATATGATAAAAGCCCGCGGGGAAATCAGCGGGCTTGTGGGATTGTCGTCATGGTCCATCCCTGGCGTGCTTGACACCGCTACCGCGAAGCAAACCTTGCAACATGCTCTGCGAGAAAATCAATTTCCTGCGGCGTATTATAAAAAGCCAGCGAAGGCCGGACGGTACTCTCATAACCAAAGTGGCGCAGGATCGGTTGCGCGCAGTGATGTCCGGATCGTACGGCAATGCCGACCTGACTGAGATAGCGCCCCACGGCTGCATTTTCATGACCCGCCAGCACGAAAGATAAGACGCTGGTTTTGTTCGCCGCGGTACCGACCAGCGTCAGGCCCGGAATAGCCGACAGCTTCTCGATGCCATACTCCAGTAAGGCGTGCTCGTACTGCGCAATGTTTTCTATCCCCAGCGAGGTGACATAATCGATAGCCGCCCCCAGCCCGACGGCATCAGCAATATTGCCCGTCCCCGCCTCAAACTTATTCGGCGAGGGCTGATAGCGCGTCAGTTCAAAGGTCACGTCGGCAATCATGTTCCCGCCGCCCTGATAAGGACGCGCCTCTTCCAGCACCTCCTGCTTGCCATAGACCACGCCGATCCCGGTCGGCCCAAAAATTTTATGGCCGGAGAAGACGAAGAAATCGGCATCCAGCGCCGTCACGTTGGTCGGGATATGCGAAATAGACTGCGCGCCGTCGATGGCAATGCGCACCCCAAAACGATGGGCGATCTGCACCAGCTCCTGAACCGGCGTGACGGTACCCAGCGCGTTAGAAACGTGGGTCGCGGAGACAAAGCGGGTCTTATCGTTGAACAACCGGATATATTCCTCAACGATCAGCTGACCGTGCTCATCAACCGGCGCAACGCGGATCGTCGCGCCCGTTTCCTGGGCAATAAGCTGCCACGGTACAATATTGGCGTGATGCTCAAGCAACGTCAGGATAATTTCATCCCCCGGTCGTAATAGCGGCTTCACGTAGCTGTGCGCTATCAGATTGAGCCCTTCCGTGGTTCCGCGCACGAAGATGATATTTTCCGGGCCGCGGGCGCCGATAAAACGCGACACTTTCTCACGCGCGGCTTCATAAGCATCGGTGGAACGAGCGGCAAGCGTATGCGCCGCCCGATGAACGTTCGAATTCTCATGTAAATAATAGTGGCTGATACGATCGATAACCTGCTTCGGGCGCTGGGTCGTCGCGGCATTATCCAGCCACACCAGCGGATGTCCGTCCACCTGTTCGCTAAGGATCGGGAAATCAGCGCGGATACGTTCTACCGGGATCTGTCCAACCCGCGCCGGCGGCGCCGTTTTTACGCTGGAAGGGGGTAACGGCGCGAATCCGCGAGGCGCAATATCCGCCCTGCTCTCCTGGCCCAATGGCAGCACCCGCGGCGCGTAAGCGGCTTCGGTCGCACGCGGGCGTGCGGGCGCGTCGTCAGGTAGCCCCTGCAGATCGCGCGCATCGGGCAGACCATAATCACGCGCGGAGGGCGCGTCGCCCGCCCATCCGCCGGGCGCATAGGGAAGCGTGAATAAATTACTCGTAGTCATAATATTCACCCACTTCAACATCCTCCAGCACGGCAATGGCGTCATCGGCCAGGATCGCAGCGGAGCAATAAAGTGAGAGTAAATAGGAAGCCACGCCGTTATCGTCGATCCCCCGGAAGCGCACCGACAAACCGCGAGACTGTTCGTTTGGCAGCCCTTCCTGATAAAGACCCAGCACGCCGCGTTTGCTTTCACCGGAACGAATCAACAGGATATTGGTTTTTCCGCCCTGGCCTTTCGGGTTTTTCAGACCATCGACAAACAGCTTGTCGGAAGGGATCAGCGGAATACCGCGCCACAGGATAAACGTGCCCCCATGCAAATTCACGGTGACCGGCGGCACGCCGCGTCGCGTAGCCTCACGCTGAAATGCGGCAATCGCGCGCGGATGGGCCAGAAAGAAGGAGGGCTCCTTCCAGACTTTGGACAACAGCTCATCCAGGTCATCCGGCGTTGGACGGCCATTGCGGGTCTGAATACGCTGCGAGTCGTCGATATTTTTCAGCAATCCATATTCATCGTTATTGATCAGCTGACTTTCCTGGCGCTCGCGCAGGCTTTCAATCGCCAGCGCGATTTGCTCTGAGGCCTGGTCGTAGGGCGAGCTGTAGAGATCGGCGATTTTGGTATCGACGTTTATAATGGTCGTAATCGAATCCAGCTGGTATTCACGCGGCGTGGTCTGATACTCGATATAGCCCTGGGGTATTTCAACGCGCGACGGATCCTGGCTGCATAATACATCCAGCGGCGTCTCCCCCTCCACGACCTTGTTCACCCGGTAAATTCCCGATTCCAGGCCCTTATAATCGAGAAAACGGCTGACCCAGCGCGGGGTGATTGCCGCAAATTGCGGTGCCGTTTTGGTCACGTTCGCTAACTGATACGCGGCTTCACGCCCCAGTGCATTAATGCCTTTTTGTTCTGCCATAATGATTCCTTAGTGTTTGAAAGAGTGGAGCTGAAGGTTAGTACTGCGGCAAACGGGTATCGACATCCCGTGCCCAGGCGTTTAGGCCATCTTTTAAATTCATCACGCGCCCCTGATAACCTGCGCGCTGGAGTGCCCGAATGGCGAAAATACTGCGCTGCCCTATCTTGCACAGAAATACCGCATCGACCGTCGGGTCGAATTCACCGATACGTCTGACTATCTGGCCCAGCGGCATCACTTTTGCCTGCGGAAATTTTGCAATCGCCCTTTCGTGGGGTTCACGAATGTCGATCAGCTGCAGGGGTCTTCCCTCCTCTATCCAGGCGTGAAGCTCAAGCGCCGTGACGCTTTCAACCGGAACTTCTGCTTCATCAGGTTTCAGCCCGCAAAACTCCTCGTAGTCGATGAGCGCATGAATCGAGGGATGCTCACCGCATACCGGGCAGTCGGGAGCCCTCTCCAGCCGCAGCTCGCGTTGCTTCATCTGCCACACATCGAAGAGCAACAGGCGGCCAATCAGGCTCTCGCTGCCGCCGACGATTAGTTTGATCGCTTCCGCCGCCTGAATGGTGCCGATAATCCCCGGCAGCACGCCGACAACGCCGCCTTCGGCACAGGAAGGTACCAGCCCCGGCGGCGGGGGCTCGGGATAAAGACACCGGTAGCACGGGCCTTCCCCGGCATAAAAGACGCTGGCCTGCCCTTCGAACTGGAAAATGGAGCCATAGACCAGCGGTTTACCCAGCAAAACGCAGGCGTCGTTGATCAGATAACGGGTGGGATAATTATCCGTACCGTCGACGACGAGGTCATATTCCCCAATAATTTCGAGCGCGTTTTTGCTGCTCAGGGTGGTGTTATAGGTCACCACCTGTATCTCGGGGTTGATGGCTTTAATCTTGTCTTTCGCCGAAGCCACTTTGGGTCGGTTGATATCTTTGGTGTTGTGAATGATCTGCCTTTGCAGGTTGGAGACGTCGACAAAATCAAAATCGACAATCCCCAGCTTACCGACCCCCGCCGCAGCCAGATAAAGCGCCACCGGCGCCCCCAACCCGCCGGTGCCGATAAGCAATACGCGGGCAGCCTTCAGCCGCTTTTGCCCCTCAAGCCCGACTTCCGGCAGCAGCAGGTGGCGGCTGTAGCGGGCAATTTCCGCATGCGTCAGCTCCGTCAGACGGTCACCCGGGATAATGCTCGGTCTGCTCATATCGCCTTCCCGACGCCGCCGGCAATGGCGGGAACCAGCAGCACTTCCGCCCCATCGCTAACCGGAGTCTCCAGCCCGCCGGTGGTTTTAATGTTGTTCTCTCCCACGTAAAGATTGATGAAACTGCGCAGCGCGCCCGTATCGTCATACAGATGCGGCTGAATGTCAGGAAATCGCTCCGCCAGCGCTGCGACCAGCTGCCCAACGGTGTGGCCTTCGAGGATCACTTTCCCCTGACCGTCGGTGAAGGCGCGTAGCGCAGTGGGAATCAGTAATGTCGATGCCATAGTGGTAATCTCTCCGCGTTTTGTTCTGGTTTCCGGCAACGTTGTGCCCGTTATTCACGTTATAAAACGATCTGCACGTCCTCCTGCAAAAAGCGCTGGCGGTCCTGGGTCAGCCGCCAGCTGGTCAGTGCCCCCGCCTCGCGCTGCGCGACCGCCACGATGATATAGGCGTAAAACGGCAGCGCATGTTCGCGATCAAATTCAGATGGAATGGCCGGGTGATCGGGGTGCGAATGGTAATAGCCGATCACGTCCACATCCTGAGCCAGCGCAGCGCGTTCCGCCCGCAGGGAGTCATCGGCGGTGATGACAAAACGGTGGTACTGCTCCTCCGACTCGCGAGCATTAACAATGGGGAAAATCGCCGTCACGCGGGCATCGCCCTGCGCGTAAAAGTGGCCAAAGAGCGCACCGCAGCATTCGTTGGGATAGGCCTTTTCCCCTTCAGCGCCAATCAGCCTGGTGATTTCTTGAGTTAATTCAATCATGGGTTTCATTCCAGAAAGCGTCAGTCAGATAACGCGAGCCGACATCACACAGCAGCGTGACCACCACCGATCCCGCCGGCAGCGTGCGGGCCAGCCGCGCGGCGGCGGCGACATTAGCGCCAGAGGAAATGCCGACAAAAATGCCGTCCCGCCGGGCGAGGCGCCGCGTGCTCGCATAAGCCTCCTCGGTGGTGACGGGAATAACGTCGTCGAACAGGGTTTCGTCGAGAATGCCAGGTTTAATGCTGCTCCCCATATGCTTGGTCCCTTCAATGCCGTGGAATGGCGAAGCGGGCTGTACGGCGAGCGTTTTCACGCGCGGATTTTCATATTTAAGCCGCCGCGCGGTGCCGACGAAGCTGCCGGAGGTGCCCATACCGGCAACAAAATGGGTGATCTGTTGCCCGCTCTGCTCCCAAATCTCTTTTCCGGTCGTTGCGAAATGCGTATTCGGATTGACGGGGTTGTTATATTGGTCCGGATAAAAATAACGTTCCGGATGCGCAGCAACTTGTGCCTGAACTTCAATATAGGCGCCGTCAGAACCTTCCAGCGGATCGGTCTCCACAATCGTGGCGCCATAATGACGAATAATACGTTTGCGCTCCGGGCTGGTATTCTGCGGCAGATATAGCCGGACGTGATATCCCAGCGCCGCGCCAATCATCGCGTAGGCAATGCCGGTATTACCGCTGGTCGCATCAATAATCGTTTTACCCGGCGTTAATAACCCTCGAGCAATCCCGTCCAGCACCATCGCTTTCGCCGCGCGGTCTTTCACCGAGCCACTGGGGTTCATAAACTCTGCTTTTGCCAGCAGCGTTACGCCAGGTAGCTCGGCGGCAAAAGAGGGTAACGTGATTAACGGAGTAGCGCCGATCGTTTCAAGTAAATTCATAATGATTATCACGCTGTTATTTTATTTATTCCGATGCGCTGGTCATTTCATTTTATTATCGGCGGAATTAAATTCCGTCACCGTCGCTGAAATGTTTTTGCTGTACCCGGGCCTGCTGCACATGACTATCCGGCGGAACATCACGGGTCAGCCATATATTTCCGCCAATGCTGGAACGCGCGCCGATAGTAATTCGCCCTAATATTGTTGCGCCGGCGTAAATAACGACATCATCTTCAATGATTGGATGGCGAGGATAGTTTTTTTGCAACTGCCCGTCATCGCCGGCAATAAATCGTTTGGCCCCAAGGGTAACCGCCTGGTAAATACGCACGCGTTTACCGACGATGGCCGTTTCACCAATCACCACGCCGGTTCCGTGATCGATAAAGAATCCGTCATCAATCTGCGCGCCGGGATGAATATCTATTCCGGTCTGGCTGTGCGCTTTTTCAGATATCATTCGCGCCAGCAGAGGCAGACCGAGCTGATGCAGCTCGTGGGCAAGACGATAGTGCATCACGGCGTGAATTCCCGGATAGCAGAGCAGAACCTCATCCATGCTGCGCGCGGAAGGATCTCCCTGATACGCCGCGAGGATATCGCGATCGAGACGCTGACGGATGACCGGCAAACGGTTGGCAAACTGCTGAACCCGCCTGACCGCCTCCTGCGACAGCGTGTGACTCGCATCCTGCTCATCTGACTGATAATAAAGTTCCAGGACCGCTTCTTCAGTCAATCGGTCAAGCGAGGTGCCTAGTAAATGACCGACGTAATAATCTTCGCCCTCTTTGCGTAATTCAATATCACCTAATCGCATCGGATAAAGCACTTTTATCAAGGTATCGGTGACTGAATTAACGCTTTCCCGGGAAGGTAAACTACGTTTATTACGATAATTATTTTTCGCATGTTCATCGCGCCACGCCTGACGAACGCGACGGAGTTCATCGACGACATTATTTAAATGCCAGTTATTTTCTCTTTTCGGCATGAGATACAATTCACCCGCTTCCGGCATAATAATATCCTTCTTAAAATCGCATCGATAAATCTTTTTTGCGTCACCTCACTTTTATGCATTACCCACATTAAAAACAAATAACCATATAGACTTTGAATAGCTAAAAAGAGTAAATACTTTTAAATCAACACATTCGACAATCAACCACACCCGGCGAATACGATCGATGCGTCCCCCCTCGCCAGAGCGGCTCGTTCGCGATGGTACGAAAATGAGGCGGGGTGAAAAAGGGAGTCATTAACGCCACCGTTCAGTTGGACAATGAGGGAAAATTTATAGCGAATTTATTGCAAAGCATAACTGATTTTTAGCTATTGATTATGAGGAATTAACGTAACACTTCCGTTATTAAATCATGATGTTTAAGGTTCCCTATGCGCGCTTTATCCGATGCTCCCGCTAATGAATTCGAGCCAGTACGTTTTGTCCTCACCGATATGGATGAAACGCTCACCTGGCAGGGCCGTTTGTCGGCCGCCGCCTATACCTCGCTTGAACAATTGCAGTCCGCCGGGATACGGGTGATCCCGGTCACCGCCGCGCCGGCGGGCTGGTGCGATCAGATGGCGCGGATGTGGCCTGTTGACGGCGTCATTGGCGAAAACGGCGGGCTTTTTTTCCGCCGCACCGCGGACGGGCATGGCATCGAGCATCATTACTGGCACGCGGACGACGCCACGGCATCCGTCGCCGCCCGGCTGCGGACCATCGCCGACCGGGTCCTGGCAGCGCTACCGGAAGCCCGTCTGGCGGACGATCAGCCCTTCCGCCTGACCAGCCTGGCCTTCGCGCGGCCTGCCGACCCGGTACTGGAGCGCCGCATCGTCAACACGCTGCGGCAGGCGGGTGCCGACGCTACCGTCAACAATCTGTGGGTGCTGGGCTGGCTGGGTGGCTACGACAAGCTGACCATGACGCGCCGTACTCTGGCTCAGCACTACGGCGTCGATATCGATCGGGAGCGGGAAGCTATTCTCTACAGCGGCGATTCAACCAACGACGCGCCGATGTTCGCTTTTTTCAAACACACGGTAGGCGTCAGCACCGTCCGGCAGTATCTGGATCACCTCCCCGTTGCCCCCCGCTGGGTAACGCTCGGCCCCGGCGGCGCAGGGTTCGTGGAGATGGCGCAGGCGGTATTCGGCCAAAAATCCCTCTGAAAGCAGCAACTTATCCACCAGCTTAACGATTCCCCGGCGCCCTGGTTTTTCTCTCTGGCTTTCAGAAAATGTTGCAGCGGTTGCCTGACGTTCGCAGGCAGCCGGTTCCCATCAGTGCTTCGTTATGTACACATCCCATAACACCATGTCTTATATTAGTTTTTTCTTACTGATAAAAACCAATACCGTCATTTTTACCGTATGCAAAAAAGTTTTCCGTTTGGTGATCCAGCGACGTTTCCAACGAAACACTTTTGTTCATAGAAACAGCGTCTGGACGTTTCCATTTCATGCCAAATCGATCAAAAATGGTGCATTAATGGCAAAATTTCACGTAAATGATGCAATAAAACGGCAGGTAACGACGGCGGGTTTGTATCAAAAAAGAATGGCTTAGCTTTTTTCTATATAACGTTATTCGTATATATTTGTTTTCGCACACGGCGCAAAGAATATAATTCTCACTAATCCGGCCCCCAAATAATTAAGCCGGGCTAATAAAATATTCCGCCAGCAATTTCTGGCAAGATGCTATGTCCGGAAGGTGTGCAGTGCCAACATGGTTACCCTTAGCGATTGATTCTTTCTGGCCAATGCTTTCCGCGGGGCTGAAATTCACCATTCCCTTAACGCTGATCTCTTTTATTCTTGGGCTGTCGCTCGGGTTTGCGGTGGCACTTTTGCGTCTGTACGGCCCGGCCTTTTTAAAGCCGGTGATACGGTTTTACGTCTGGCTGATTCGCGGTACACCGCTGCTGGTGCAGCTATTTTTGATTTTCTACGCGTTGCCGAGCGCTGGGCTAACCATTGATGCCTTCCCTGCGGCGGTGATTGGCTTTACCGTCAATATTGGTGCGTATACCTCAGAAGTGATCAGGGCAACGCTGCTGGCCGTGCCGAAAGGGCAATGGGAAGCTGCCCATTCCATCAGCATGACATGGGCGCAGTCGCTGCGTCGTATTATTCTGCCGCAGGCCGCGCGCATCGCCGTGCCGCCGCTCTCTAACACCTTTATTTCACTGGTAAAAGACACTTCGCTGGCGTCGGTGATCACCGTACCGGAGATGTTTCTTGCCGCGCAGCAAATTGCGGCAGTGACCTATGAACCGCTGATTCTGTACAGCGAAGCGGCGATTATTTATCTGTTCTTCAGTTCGGTGTTATCGCATTTGCAAGAGAAGCTGGAGCGGAAATTAGCGGGTACGACAGTAAAAGGTCAGGTCAATGATAACGCTCTCCAGCATTGAAAAAAGTTTCGACGGCAGCCGGGTGCTGAAGAACATCAATTTAAAGATTGAAGAAGGCACGGTAACCACGCTGATTGGCCCTTCAGGCAGCGGGAAAAGCACCTTATTGCGCTGCATTAATTTGCTGGAAATTCCTCAGTACGGGGAGCTGACCATCGGCAAAGAGCGCATCACATTCGCGCCGGACACGCGGATAAAAGGCCAGGATATTCGTCGCATCAGCCGCCAGACCGGCATGGTGTTTCAGAACTTCGCGCTGTTTCCGCATATGACCGCCCTCGACAACATCACCGAAGGGCTGATTACGGTGCATAAATGGGATCGCGAACGCGCCCGCCGCCGTGGTGAAGAACTGCTGGATAAAGTCGGCATGCTGCACAAATGCAACGCCCTGCCGAATACGCTCTCTGGCGGCCAGCAGCAGCGCGTGGCGATTGCCCGCGCGCTGGCGCCGTCACCGGCGGTGCTGCTGTGCGATGAACCGACTTCCGCACTCGATCCTGAGCTCTCCGGCGAAGTGGTGGCCGTGCTGCGCCAGCTGGCGCTGGAAGGAACAACCATGATCATGGCGACCCATGATTTGCGTCTGGCGGCGAATATCGCCAGCCAGGTGGTGTTTCTGGAAGCCGGGGAAATTGTTGAGTCCGGCTCCGCTAACGATTTGTTTTTACACGCGAAGAGACCCCGAACTGCGGAGTTTATCGCCTCTTTAAGCACCGCGCTCCCGTAATCCGGGGCGAGTTAATAAAAACAACATAGGGTAATGCAGATGAAAGCACTCGCAACATTAGTCGTCGCCGGGATTATGCAGCTTGGTTTTGCCCACGCAGCGCTGGCGCAGGATGATTTGGCAAAGATTCAGTCCGCTGGCGTACTGAAAATCGGTACTGAAGGCACCTATCCGCCGTTCACTTTCCACAATGCTTCCGGCACGCTGGAGGGTTTTGACGTAGAGATTGGCCGTGAAATCGCCAAACGCCTGAAAGTGAGCCCGCAGTTCGTAGAAGGGAAATGGGACGGCCTGATCGCCGGTGTCGATGCGAGCCGTTACGATGTGGTGATTAACCAGGTCGGCATTACGCCAGAACGCCAGAAGAAATTCGACTTCTCCGAGCCGTATATCGCGTCTAAAGCGGTGCTGATCGTCAATGACAAAAGCAGCATTAAAAGTTTTGAAGATCTGAAAGGCAAAAAATCAGCCCACACGCTGACCAGTAACTATGCGCAGATCGCTCGTAAATACGGGGCGGATATTGTGCCGACCGATGGCTTTAACCAATCTGTGGATTTAGTGGTGCAGGGCCGTGCCGATGCGACCATCAACGACAACCTGTCGTTCCTCGACTTCAAAAAACATAAACCGGATGCGCCAGTGAAAATTGTCGCAACCCAGTCTGACGCGGAGAAATCCGGCGTGTTGCTGCGCAAAAACAACCCGCAGCTGAAAGCGGCGATTGATAAAGCGCTGGAAGAGATCAAGGCCGACGGCACCTACGAACGTATTTCCCAGAAATACTTCGGTGCGGACGTGTCGAAGTAATTTTTAACCCCGCTGTAAAAGAGAACCGTAAGCCCGGATCGGGTTTACGGTTTTTTTATCATCACAAGACTGTAAAATGCGCTAGCTACGCTTTCTGCGAAATGTTTCTTCAACTGACCGGGAACGCCTTTACAGACTTCCTGTTTATCGACGTCGGAGATTTATGATGCCGTACAAGCTCTATACAGCCGTGTTGCTTCTCGCTGCCGCAAGTTTCTCTGCAACGGCAATTTCTGCTTCACCCCCTTCGATTGGCAATTTGATCAATGAACGTTTGTCCTTGATGAAAGATGTTGCCGGATATAAAGCGCAACATCACCAGGCGATTGAAGATCTACAGCAAGAGAAGAAGGTTCTGGAGAGCGCCACTGCTGATGCTGATTCGCTGGGATTAAAAGGCGAGAGCGTAAGGCCATTTATTCAGGCGCAGATGGACGCCGCCAAGGCGATTCAGTACCGCTATCGCGCCGACTGGTTGGCGGCGCCGGAAACTGACTGGCGGCCTCGCCCGCTTCAGGATGTCCGGACGCAAATCGGCCAACTTAGCCATCGTATTCTGCAAAGTGTGGCGGCACGATTAAAGTCCGGGCAACCTCTGACGGAACAGGGCCAGGAGGCATTTATGCACGCCGTGCAGCAGAAGAATTTACACGAGCAGGATAAGCATAGAATCTGGGAAACAATGAAAGGGATTTCGTTGAAAGATTAAGTAAAAAGCCCCGCTGAGGCACTGAGGAATCCCCATTCATGGGCAGGTGAAAAAGACAAGCATAGCGTTTTGTGATCTACTGATTGTGCAACCAATTCAATGAGATCACCCCTATGCTTGCAGTATCAGGGGGAAGAGAGCCCAGCCTGATTCAGCTATAGCGCAGCACTCCTCCCCTTCGACCTGGCAGCATCACACGCTAACACTGTTCAGCCCGTTGCGCAGACTTTCCACTGAGTATTGCGCCGGTGGGTGCAGTATCGGCCGCGCGGATTGCCGAAGTGAGATACTCTGGAACAGCCTGACGGACAATATGTTAACAGTGCCCTGTTGACCCGCATGTGGGCCAGACAAGAAACATGCCTTCACTTTCCGGAGGGACGTTCCTGAAACCAAATTCTTAAACGCGTATGCTGAATCCATGTATCCCCCTGTCAGCGCTCATTCAATCGTAGCTACGATGATTTACGAAGAAGATTAAGGGCTAATGACATTCACCCCATATTCTGATAACAGAATGATGAACATCATCCAGATCGCGAGGTTCATGACCGGATTGCCAATACTCTGAATACCCAGTCAAATTAATTCACCGGTGAGAATCAGAACCCCTACTTCAGCTGTTGCTCAAAATAAACTCGTAGCGTTCCGGACGAATGAAAAAGCGAGAGTTCTCAGCGCACTGCCCGTTTTCAAACCAGGATGTTCGCTCCAGTAGAAAAAGCGGCGCGTTTTTATCGGTTCCCAGCACGTCAACGAGTCCCTTATCCGCGAAGGCCAGCCGGATGGCAATATCGGAGCGACTGATGTGATGTTGCGTGGCTTTTTCTAACAGGACCCAGGTCGGTTCCTTCTCGGTCTCTTCCCAGCTCAGCTCATGAGGAAATGCAGGGAAATGACTGTAACCCACCGCAATGGGATCATTATCCACCAGATGCAGCCGTGAAATAAACGTCAGCGTCCGGGACATTTGAAACAGCGATTGCAGCGACTCTGGCGTTGGCACCTCCTCTTTGACCAGCAAACGCATTGTGGCATTCAGCCCCTGCTGCTTTAGCGACTCATGAAAGCTACGCATGACGTTGATGCCATGTGCAACCTTCTTGCCCGATATGTAGGTTCCCTTTCCCTGCTTGCGCTCGACAATCCCCTGCTCTGTCAGATGCTTCAGCGCGAGCCGTACCGTCACCCTGCTGACCGCAAATCGCTGTTCAAGCGCAGCTTCAGCGGGCAGTTTTCCGCCAGGTTGAAAATGCCCGGCGGCAATTTCCTGCCGCAGGGTATCGGCAATCTGCCGGTAGAGCGATGTGATGTTTTCACGCACCAGTGTCATTCAGGTTCCGTCTCTCGTATTCCGTTCGGATCTAGTTTAGTCAGAAGCGATCTTAGATCAACTTGTATTAATACGTATTATAACCACATCTCATTATTTCTTATACATGACGCTCAGCATGACCAATTCTCAACCATACGCACTGGCGGTAGACAATATCACTTTTCGCTATCCCGGCGGCGCGTCGGTATTCAGCCATTTCAGTTTTCATGCCCGCCAGGGAGAGTTTGTGGTGTTGCTGGGCCCCTCGGGGTGCGGTAAGAGCACGTTACTCAATCTGCTGGCCGGTTTCACAGAACCAGAGCGGGGAGCCGTGCGGATTGGCGGTGAGCGTACCACGCCGGAAAACCATCGGCTTGGCTATGTTTTTCAGCAGCCACAGCTCTTTGGCTGGCTGACCGCGCTGGAGAATGTCCGGTTCGGATTGCGGATGCAAAGGCGCGAGGACGTGGCCTCTCAGCGCCGACGCGCTATGACATATCTGCAACGTGTGGGCCTGGTACATGCCGCACATCAGTTGCCGCACCAGATGTCCGGGGGCATGCAGCAGCGCGTGTCACTGGCTCGCGCGCTGGCGCTGGAGCCGGATGTTCTGTTAATGGACGAACCATTTGCTGCGCTCGATGCCATCACCCGTGGGGACATGAACGAGGAGACACTACGTCTCTGGTCCGCCATTGGGCAGACAACGGTCTTCATCACCCACGATATTGAAGAGGCTGTGTTTCTTGCTGACCGCGTCATCGTTCTGAATCGTGCACCCGGTGGCGTACACAGCGAATTGTCTATCGCCTTACCGCGCCCGCGAAGCAATCTGGAGACGCGACAGCTTCCGGCTTTTGCCATGTACCGTAATGAATTACTGAAGCGCATTACCGATGTGATGCAGCAGTCCGACAACCACTCACTCTAACAAAACGGAACATCAATCAAATGGGTAAATCATTTCTTGCTGTGCTGATATCAGGGGTTTTATTCAATGCTGCTGACGCTGCGGATTCCCAGCCGCTGCGTATTGGCTGGGTCTATGCGCTGGCCAACGCGCCTGCACTTATCGCCGAGAAAGAGGGTTTTTATCAGCAGGAAGGGCTGACCGTCGAGCTTAAATCCTTTGGTGATGGTCCCGTCATCAGTCAGGCGCTGGCGGCGCATGAACTTGATGCAGCCTATATGGGTGCGACACCGGTATTCCAGTGGTTTTCGCGCGGGCTCAAGGGGCAAATTATCGCTAAGGTGAACAGCGGACAGGCCGCGCTGATCGTTCCCGCACAGAGTGCTATTTCCCGGTTGGCTGACCTAAAAGGCAAACGCATCGCTGGCGTCAAAAAAGGGAGCGGAATGGATGTTCTGCTGCGCGGTGTGGTGCTGCAACAGCAGGCAGGTCTGGTTGCTGACAAAGATGCTCAGATCCTGAGTATGCCCGCCGGTAACATGCCCGCTGCGCTGCAGCAGGGCGTTGTGGATGCAGCCTTCACCTGGGAGCCCTTTGTCAGCGAAGCACTGCTGCGCGGCGACGCCAGACTGCTGCTCGATGTAAACAAAGTCCAACCGGGTTATCCGTGGTATGTACTGATGGCGTTACCGGAGACCCTGAAGGACCGCCCGGACGATGTAGTGAAGCTTATCCGTGCGCATCAGAAAGCAGTGGATTTTATCAATCAGCATCCTGCAGAAGCCGATCGGATCATGGCCGATGCGTTTAAGCTGCGGGCCATTAAAACCGCTGACGGTAAAACGCTGCCGCCGGAGGCGCTGGTTCAGGAAGCCCGTAAACGTATTGAGTGGTCTGTGTCACTGACGAAGAAAGATGGCGCCTTTTTTGAGCAGCTGATGAAGGACTCACAGACGCTGGGCTACATGCAAAAGGCGCCAGAGCTGAATGAATTTGTTGATACGCAGTGGCTGACAAAAGCAGGGATAACGCAGTGAAGTTCAAACCAAACTGGGGCTGGGCTTCCCTGCCCGCGTTACTCATGGTCTGGGTTATCGTTGCGAGTCACTATCCCTCTTATGTGTTGCCGCAACCCTGGGACGTATGGCGGGAAGCCATACGCTGGTTCAGTGATGGTTCCATCTGGGGTCAGCTACAGGCCAGCCTGCTGGAAGAATTCACCGGCTTTTTGACTGCCGTGCTGCTGGCACTGATTCTTGGCGTCAGCGCCGGACTTTCCGATCGCGTCAGGGAGTTCCTTACGCCACTGAACAGCCTGTTTATGGCTATCCCGCCCATCGCATGGGCACCGCTGATGCTGCTGATCTTCGGCCTGGGATTCGTTTCCATCGTGGTGGTGATTGTCATCGCTGCGCTGTTCCCGATGTGTCTGGCCATTCAGGAGGGGATCCGCGGCATCCGTGGCGGTGAAGTGCGTGCAGCACGCACGCTGGGAGCTCGACCGTTTCAACTGCTTCTTCATGTCTATCTGCCCAGTTCCCTGCCATTTATCACCGCCGCACTGCGCATCGGATTCAGCCAGGCATGGCGTGCGCTGGTGGCAGCGGAAATGCTCGGCGCCTCTCAGGGCATAGGCTGGATGGTTGCCATGGGCGGACAGACGGGTAACAGCAGTCAGGTACTACTGGGAATTTGCCTTATCGGGCTTATCGCCTGGTTAATGGAAAATCTTGTTTTTCGCCGCATTGAACAGCGCTATCAGCGCTGGCGCGCCCAATAATTGTGAGGTTAATGTGAGTCAGTTCGATATCCGTGATGCAGGCGATTACATCGCTCCGAAGGGCTTGTATGAGCAGAATAAAGCCCGGCCGTTTCTGGGCAGTGTGGCCTGCTCGCATACTCAGTTGACTGCCGGTGCGTGGGAAGAGATCCAACTGGTATATACCGTGGGCGCCAGCGGGCTTGCTGACGGCGCATGGCTGAAGCTCGCCTTTAAATTTTACTCGGACTGGGCGCTGTTTCAGACCAGCGATCCCTCGGCAGCCAACTATGTCAGCGCCGAGTATCAGGCAGGCCCGCTAGTGCCAGGACAGAGCCCTGCCACGGTCCAGCATTTGAAGGTGCGTTTTGATCAGAAGGGGCACGAGCGTCCGTTCCAGAAAGCCATTCTGATCGACATTATTGATGGCTACATCAATCCGGGAGACAAAATCATTATCCGCCTGGGCGATCGGCGCCATGGCGGGGGCGGTACGCGTGTACAGAGTTTCGTTGAGAAAGCTTTCCGCTTCCGCCTGTTTGTTGATCCGCTGGGGAGCTCAAAATTTGCTGAGGTGCCCGGCGATACGCTGCTGGATATCGTGCCCGGTGAGCCCGCTTCTCTTGCCGCGATCGCGCCAAGGTTACTGGCACCTGAAACGCCTTTCTCCGTTATCGTCCGGCTGGATGACCGCTGGGGGAATACCTGCCGGAGCCTGCCGCTGGCAGGATGCCTGACGCTGACCTCATCGGGAGGTGAAACACAGCATCATGATTTCCGGCTGGCCGAAGAGGGCTGGGCGATTGCGCGTATCAGCAATTTGCATCTCTGCGCAGGAGAATGGTCGTTCAGCGCCGCACTGGGCGCGCTGCCCTTGCTGGAAGGCAAAGGATGGATAACGGTGGAGGAAACCGCCACAGGTCTGCGCCCGCTCTATGCCGATCTTCATGTGCATTCTGATGACACGGTTGGTACCAACGACACGCTGTATAACCTCAGCTACGGGCGTGATGTCGCCGGTCTCGATATTCTTGGCTATACCGCCAACGATTTTAACGTGACTGAAGCGCGCTGGAAGCAGGCGGTAAAGCTGATTAATGCGCTGAACCAGCCAGACAGTTTTGTCTGCTATTCCGGTACCGAGTGGTGCGGTAATACCTGCGCCGGTGGCGATCATAATGTGGTGTTCCTTGAAGATGATGAACCTCAGTTCCCGTTTGATAATCAGGGGCGGCTGGTGCGTTCATTCGAGTGGAATGAGTTCACTGCCGGAACCATCAAACCGGGTGCATGGCCACTTGATGAACTTTATGCGGCCTACGCACGCGAACCGCACAAACATCTGTTAATCCCGCATGTTGGCGGGCGTCGCTGCAACCTGGACTGGCATCACCCGGAGCTGGAGCGCTTGATAGAAGTCGGTTCCGCCTGGGGGCAGTTTCACTGGGTCTATGCCGAGGCGCTCGAACGGGGCTATCGTCTGGGCGCGACCGCCAACAGCGATGAACATCAGGGGCGATGTGGTGGTGGCGTGCCTGCGACAGCCGTCTTCGGATCCCGTGGAGGCCTGACTGGCGTACTTGCTGAACAATTCGACAGAAAAGGTGTGGCTGCAGCGCTTCGTGCCCGCCACACCTATGCCACAACAGGTGAACGAAGCTATGCCGAGTTGCGTGCGGGCGATGCGCTGATGGGAGATGTAGCGGAATTCAGTTCAGCAGATGTACTGCGTTATCGTCTGTTAGGCGATGCGGGCTGGGAAGCGGTAACGCTTTACGATGGAGAAAGAGAGGTATGGCATCGCGATTTGCACGCGGAATTTGGGCGCTCTAAATATCAGTTCCGGGTGCGTCTGGGGGGTGCACGCATTAAGGACCGCTATCGGGGTGCTTACTGGACGGGACATATTGAGGTCACAGGGACACCAATCAATGCGTTTTCCCTCTCGGGCGCAGATCACCCGGAGCAGACCGTCTGGCGTAAAAGTCATACACAGATTGGCTTGCGGACCGACACCAATGGTGACAGCGACACAGTTACTGTCAGTACCGGTGGGCTGGCCGGAGCAAAAATACACGTTCATCTGGACATCAGTAGCTATATCAAAGTGGGCGATCCGCTTTTGCCACAACCACATGCCTGGGCGCCGGTTTTTGAAACGGATATTGATGGTCAAACGCTTCTGATTGCAGGCAAAGAGACTTTTACGCTTCCAGGCACCGAACTTCAGGTAGATATTGAACTGGTTACCGAACAGCCGCTTCCACGTGATATCAGCGGCGAAATTCCACTTTCTGAACTTATCCTGTCAGAAAAACGGGAACATCCGTTCTTCATCAGTGCCAGGCAAAAGGACCAGTCCCGGATTTGGACCTCAGCCATCTTCTTAACACGTTAAAGAGTGGCATGCGGCAATTTCTTGCCGCATTTTCGGTAGCTATTTGTTGTTTAAGAGTCAGACCGTATTGCAATATCTGCGAAAAGGTCGCCGTCCTGCACCAGCGTCTCCAGCGCACCGCTGCCCTGATGTCGTTTTCCCTTACGTACAATGTTGATGAAGGAAGTGTAGCCCCGTTACTTTATCCGTACCCAATATACTGGGGTGTTAGCCAGCCAAACCCGGCATGATTACTGCCCCCAGTCGTCCATGATCCGGGGGATGCTCCCTCGCTCAATCGTGATGGGAGTGCCAACGATCCTTACGGAGAGGCTCCTTCGCCGTGTTTCTCAGCCCTGCGATTTCTCGCCGTCGCCAATCTGCCAGATAAATGTTGGCGCTTCGCCGTTAACCAACCAGTTACCGATATTTCGCGCCTTATAAATCACCGGATTGTGCGATGCCACGGTGCGCGCGTTGCGCCAGTGCCGATCCAGGGCCTTACTCACTCGCGTATCCGACGCGCCGAGGGCGTTGAACAGCTCGGTGGCCGCACGCGGGATCCAGTCGCTGGCAATCACCTGCGCCTGCGCCGCTTCGACTTCAGCCAGGCGATTGCGCTGTTCAATGAGCGCTTCGTCGCCGCTGGCATGCGCAAGGTAGGCCTGATGCAACGATTCCGCCGCCTGCAATACCGCCGCCCGCGTCGCCCAACTCCAGCTACTGATTTGTCCCACAACCTGGAGTACCTGCGCATCGTCGCGCGGCACGGCGGCATTGCCGTGGCTGTACATCCGGGTCCGCTTTTTCACGCCTTCGGCGACGTCACGCTCAACTGCCAGGCCAATTCCCGCCAGCGTCGCCAGCAGGATATGCTGATAAAACGCGGTCTGATAACGAAAGCGCTGCGCAAAGTCGTAGACGTGATCCTGCTCCACCTGCGCCTGTTTGAAGCGGGTCGTGCCGCTGCCGGTCAGACGCTGACCGAAGCCGTCCCAGTCATCCTCGCGTTCAACGCCGGCCTGGCTCGTGCTGACCAGCGCAATCACATCGCCCTGGTTGTCGCTGCGCCGGGCGAAAACATCTATCCAGTCGGCAAACAGCGTACCTGTGCTATAGAATTTCTCACCGTCCAGCCGCCAGCCGCCTTCAACGGGCGTTACGCGGGTGAAAACCTCCCCCAGCCTGACCGCGCCGATTTCGGTCCAGCCGCTGCCCACCAGCTCGCCGTCGAGGAAGCGACGGAACCAGCGATCGCGCGCCGGCGAGTCAGGTTGATTGAGGCGGTCTTCAACGAAGGCGAAATGCGCCCGCAGCGCCTGCGGCAGGTTGGAGTCGGCGTGAGCCAGCTCAATAAGCAGCGCAATTAATTGCGGCAACGACGCGCCCCAGCCGCCCTTTTCCCGCGGAATGCGTACCGTGCCAAATCCGGCCTCTTTCAGCCAGCGGATCTGCTCATCGGGCAGGATGCGGTTTTGTTCGCGCGCCGCCGCCCCCTGCGCGATACGAGCAAAAATCGGTCGGAAGGTCGCCGCCAGCTGTTCATAGTCGGTGCCGGTAGAGAGTAAAGTCATTTTCTGTTCCTCAATGGTGGCTGTCGTCAATGTCATATTGGGTAGGCTCATGGCGTACCGCGAGCAGGAAGAAAATTGGGATAATGGCGGCCAGCGATACGACCCAGAACATTTGCGTACCGAGCGATGCCTGCAGCAGCGGCAGCACAAACAGCGCCAGCGCGCTGCCAATACCGGAAAGCGCGCGGCTGAAGCCGACCCCGGTGGCGCGAATCGCGGTTGGGTATGAAAGCGCCGGATAGATCATCAACTGCGCGCCGGGACCAAAGCCCTCGGCAAACAGCCACAGCCCCAGCATCGCAATCGCCAGCGCTACACCCAGCGCGGCCTGCGGCTGCCCCACCAGCGCGAGGACGATCAGGGCGATAAACTGCAGTGCGAACCCGGCGATCGCGACGTGTCGCGACGGGTATTTCCATGCCAGGTGCATCCCCAGCAGCCCTCCGGTAAAGGCGAACAGCGCATTGAGTCCCAGCGAAGCGGAGATGGTTTCGAACACGCCAGCGCCAAGGAATTGGGCGAGAATGGACGGCAGGAAAAAGGCGATCGCCGTATACTCAAATGAGATACAGACGTTCATCACTCCGGCGACAATAGTGCGTTCGCGGTACGGTTTTGCAAATAGCACGCGAAAGCTCACTTTAGGCGGTGGAGCAGGACGTTCTGGCGGTGCTTCGTGAGCGTTGATCCCGTAAGAGTCGCGCAGAATACGCACAGCCGAGGTCAAATCGCCCTGGTTGGCCGCCCATAACGGCGATTCATTCATGAATTTGCTGCGCACGGCAATAATCAGCAGCGCCGGAACCGCGCCGAACAGCAGCGATGCGCGCCACAGCCAGTCCAGATGTTCTTTTGGCAACAGGAAATAGAGCCCAAAGATGATTAAAAAACAGACCGTCGAGGCGGCGTACCACATCGGACACCAGGCCGCGAGCCGCGCGGCCTTATTACCCTTCCCGCTAAAGCGGGAAAACTCGGCCAGATAAGACATGGCGACCGGGAGATCGATCCCGACGCCAATCCCCATCAGAAACCGAGCGCCGATTAATACCCAGACATTCGGCGCCAGTCCCGCCGCAATCGCCGATACCACAAAAAATAGCATATCGGCCATAAACACCGAATAACGGCCATATTTATCCGTCAGCCAGCCGCCGATTAAATTACCGATAATCGTGCCGACCATTATTGACGAGGTGACAATGCCGGTTAAAAACGGCGAGAGCTGGAATTCCCGCACCACATCATCAATACCGTAAGAGAGCGTGGTTAAATCATAAGCGTCGAGGAATACACCGCCGAGCGCGAGGAATACAATCATCCGCGCATATTTACTCTGCTCCCTGCCGGAATTAATTAATCGCGCCACATCCCCGACGCTACTCACCGGCGCCGAAACGGCGCCAGCATTATCAACAGACAGAGTACTCATATTATTTACCTTATATAATTGTGCAGGTGACTCTGGTTATAAGCCGGGCTTTAGCATATTAAAAACAATAAATAATCATATAATTATCAATATATTCAATAAGTTAATAAATAATAACGCCAGTAACCGGGCGAGCAAACGCCCGTCCGGTTA